>JASEGX010000039.1 GCA_030017815.1 Thermodesulfobacteriota bacterium
ATAAATTTATGTACATCCCCCATTACTTTTCCCTTCAGTGGGAACGGCTACGGGATATTTTCCGCTATAACAGGCCAGGCAAAAGATGACATTGGGCTGGGGGATGGTATTAACCATCCCTTCAAGGGTGAGGTAGGCCAGGCTGTCTTGACCGATAAACTTGCGGGTTTCCTCCACGGAGCAGAAAAACTGTATGTCGGATTTGACGTGGCGGGGGCTGGAAAGGGGCTTTCTGAATACCGCGCCAGCCCGCGACCCTACTGATGAAGGGGAGCTGGAGATAGAACATTAGCCGCTACGCCAATTTTCTACTCTACCTCTTTTCCCCGCAACTCTTCCAGTGGCACATAAATAATTTCAGGGTGGCCATAGCGGGCCCCACCAAAAGCATGAGCACCAGCTTCTGTCTGCAAGCATGCCCGCAGGCGTGCATGACAAGGTGCCCCTACCAGCACCATTTCTTTCCCAGCTACTATATCCACACTCATGATCCCGCTCCCGCTCCCGCTTTGGGGCTCCAACATGCACACCAAATCGGGAAAAACAGCTTTTAGCACACGACCTATCCACAAGGCCATGGTCTCGTTTTTGATAACCAGCTTAGCCTCCTGCCCAGCAAAAGCATCCTGGCCAACCATAGTTACGTTAGTAATGTAAAACCCTACCTTATCCTCTCCCTGGATCGTGGCTACCTTACCCCTAAACAGCTCCCACCCATTCAGTGCTTTGACAACGGCACTTACCGGATCTCTGCCTTCCCTGCGTGCGGACAAAACACGCAGGCCAATCTCCATAGCTTTGGTAATGGTATGGGGAATCACGGCAGCTTTGACTTGGGAGCCGCTCATGGGATAATGATTATTTGCTCCCATGCCCCCGCCACGGGTGATCATCCAGCGCCCAATCTCATCGGCAAAGGTGGAATTGACTTGTTCGGCAACAATAATTCTATTGCCAACGGCATCCACCAAAGGCATGGGGGTCAAAGAAATACCATGACCAATGAAACTGGTCATCTGGGTTTCTGGTGCCGACCTCCCCAGGGCATCACCATTTATGGTGCTGATGCCCATCCTCGCTGCCAAAGACAGGATTACAGGCGTATTCAAACCTCCAACTTCAAAAGGCACCACATAATCTATCTTTCGACCAAGATACTTTTCCATGACTCTGGTAGCTTCCAGCAGCTCAAAACTTGATTCCCACTGTTCCAGCAGTTGTCCAATATTCATTTTCTCTAATGTCTTGACTGACCCCATAATTCCGCCGCTGACAACCAGGACATCGTCAGCAATATCCTCAGGGTCTATAATGATTATTTCCCGGCCCTCAGCTAGGTCTTTTTCTAAAATTGCCCTTCCCCATTGCGGACTGCCGCCGCCACCGGTGCCAAGAATAGATAGACCTTCCAGCAGTGCCTCAACGTCACCTCCCGCCAAACGCTTTTTGGCCATTGTATATACCTCCTATCAAAATGTATTTGAGGGTCATCTCCAAAAGGGTTGGTAAAAACATAGAGGTTCCAGGGGCCGAGGATTTAAAGTTGTGAGTGAAACGGTCCGCCATTCCAAAGCTTTTGATTGGAGGCAAAACCTTATCAAATGTTGCCTTCTATTTTACCCAGCGATAGAAATATTTCAGAAGAAAGAATCATCGCTAAACCCTATTGAATCGAAAGCCCAAAATCCTCGACCCATTTTAAGCGGCAAAGTGGGTGAAGAGGCGAATTTATTATGCGGATTAACAAATGGAAGTTTTTAGGCCAATTTGATAATTAAGAGGGCCATTATATTTTCAGCATAAATGTTGAATCTTGGGCAACAAATCAAACAGAAAGAACGTAACCAAACCGTCAGCCAGTTCTTATTCTTGGCCAGGCGATTCCCGGATACGCTCCAGAAAAGGAGTATACACCGGGTCTTTTTGAAAGCGGGCGCTATGGGCTAAACCTCCGGTTTTTAGAATCATGGCCAACTCCACTGTTCGGCGGCCGATACTTTCAGCTCCGTGCAGGGCTACCCTCGTACATAAGCTGCCATCCTTCTCCTTCTTCTTAAGCACATGGCGATCTACCTCATTATAGGTCCAGGCACCTGCCCCGATATATGCCTCCCACATGTCCCCTGTAACCGGAACACACCCCATGATGAGAGCATGGTTTATCAAATCTGTGATGGTATGCTCCTGGCCGGAAAACAGGTGGGCACCCTGGGCAATGGAAGCGATGACCTTCAAACTTCTGGGGAGTTTGGCTTCTCCGGGAAAAAGTTCTGCATAGCGGCCGAACAAGCTGTTGCCCAAGCGATCCAGGAAGGCTTTCAACTGGGCCGGAATTCCCATATGGTAAACAGGCACCGAATAAATAATTGCATCCACTTCTAACCATTTATCTCTTAGCCCCTGAAAATCATCCTGGATGATACATTCACCCCGCTGATTCCCGCATTTAAAACAGGAAATACAGGGAGCAAATTTTTTACCTTTGAGGGGATATAGCTCCGTGGAAACCTGATCCGGGGCAACCTGGCTGGCCGACCACAATGATTTTTCCAGGAGATAGTGACTGTTACCTTTTCGGGGACTGCCGCAAATACCCAAGACATTGATCATTTCAATTTCTCCCTTATTATTCCCCTAATTTTCTCGTTCTTTTCGATGGCCATTTTTCATGCTGTCGGGGTCGATTTCTCCGTCATCATTAGCCCATGATAGGGGTATTGCATATATATGGCGCTATGCTCGCGCTTTTGTTTGTCAACGCTGATCCTTTTAGAAAGCGCGACTGAAATATAGCGATAATTTTATGCTACACCACTAGCCCCCGGCGAAGGCCGTCACAACTGACATTACATCTCCGTCTCGTAGCACCCAGTTAGCCCTTTCTTTTTCACCAACTCTATGCCCATTTACTGCCACTAAACCCGAAGGCTGCAGTTTTTCTACTCCAATCTTGTCGCACAGAATCTTAATTACATCTTGTACCGTGGTTCCTTCCGGAAGAAGGAGTTCGGACGGTTCAACCCGCGTTCTACCGCCCACCCCGCCCCCCACCCGCAGCGTCACATTGATCATCAATAGCCACCCCAGACTTATCGGTAGATTGTTCTTCGCATGAAGAACAGCACTCTTTATCTACTTTGTTTGGAATAATTTCTCGATGGGTACATAGTCATAAGAAAATCCGAAATGTTTGGGGCCCATCACAGCAAGCCCCTTTTCAGTCCTATAAACAGGGTGAATGGGAGCGCCAATGATGGCAAGGATTTCCCCCACCGAAATATCAGTATTGGTAATTGGTTCGCCATCGGTTAACTTTACCGATGCTATTATATCTGGACTCATCACATAGGGCCTCCCATCAAGCCAGGTCATATGGTTTTCGTTCTTAAACCAGACTTTGAAAATGTGGGCGGAAAATTCATCCAGCCCTTCCACTTGGTAATAGCCGAACATGTACCCATCCCGGTCTTCCCAGTGCTTTTCCATGACCTTGCCTTTAAAGAGTACCCACCCATTTAAAAACCGGGCCGTGACAGCTACCGGATCGTCACCAACCTCTCGAGATCTGCGGATGGTCAGGCCAATTTCCAGGGCCCTGGTCAAGGTGCCCGGTTGAAGGGTCTGTTTCAAGTCCCTTCCTTTCAGCATGAATCCAGCTGCTCCAACCAAGCCGAAGGAAGCAGTGCTTACCAGTTTGCCGATGCGCTCCACCATCTTATAGGATGGAGCATTTTTTACAATGGTCACGCTGCCCGCGTAATCACAAAAAACTATCGGATAAACAGAAAGGCCATGCACCGCAACCAGAGACTGGGTAATTTCTGGTATCGCCCGCCCACTGAAGTCTCCGTCCACCACTGTTAAACCCAGCTCATAGGCAGCATCCACCGGAGCAGGCGTGTTGATACCCCCCATCTCCGCTGCTATCACAAACTGGGGGGAAATCCCGCTGTAAGCAATCAACTCCTGCAAGGCTTGGACTAATTCTTTTTGTACCCTGACCTGCATTCCCATTTCCTGCAAGCGTTCAGACAGGTTAGGATCCTTGGGGGCAATTGACCCCATATAAAACGGGCACACTGTCCAGGCCTCATCAGGTACCTCCAACGGGTCTACCCATGTAATCTGGCCGGCCCTTTCTAAGGTGCCGGTTAAAAACTTGTGGCCCTTTTCAGGGCTGCCGCCTCCGCCGGTGCCTAACAAAGTGCAGCCCCGCACAAAATCTTCAACATCCTGCCTGGTTGTTAATTTACCTTTGTTCATAGCATGCTTTCTTTCCACTGTGCCGGTTGATAGTAAAGTCTTTGGCCTTCTTACTTCAGAAGGAGTTTATTCCTTACCAATTCTCCCTGCCATCTCCAGCTCATCTGCTATGTCAGCAAGTCCAAGGCTGTTCAGGGTGCTGCGTTTGGGCCGGCTGGTTGCCAGGTCCCAGCCATGGAGAGAGTAATACTCATCCAACATTTGGTCCAACTCTGCCGTTGAATTAATGGCAATTGTATCAGGCCGGTCGGGGCTTCGCTCATTCATAAGCCGCCATGCCAAGGTATCATCTTTCCGGTCAGCGCCCAGCCTGGTGTTATAACATTTCTCCAAGGTCACTATCCGCCTTCCAGCCAGCATGATTTCTTGTTCGGAAATATTGTAACCGGTAGCCGCTGAGAAAAGGTCTGCCATTAACTTAGGAGTGATGCCGTAAAGGGCTGTGGTGGAAAAGGCACAGAAGCCCAGTGCATCTGTAACGGCATAGCAGTCTTCGTGCCAGCGCACAATTTCAGCTCGCTTTTCAGTAATATAGGGATTGGCATATTTTTCGTCCCCGGTAATCGTTTTGATCAAGGCCCGTGCTTCCGGGCTCAACCCAAATTCTGCAAAGGTTTCGGTGTGCAGGTGATCCGCTCCCCGGGGGTTTACCGCAAAGGCCAGGGCATAAGATTTGGCGGACCTGGTATCTACCCGGGACTGTTCCAGTCCTTTGGAATGGACAGCCCATTTATAGGTATCCCCACCCACCCGTTCAGCAGCCCGTTTGACCCCTTCGGCCAGCAGGTCCCCGAACCCTTCACGGAAGGCTATTTGCCTGACCAAGCGGACAACAGCTTCTCCGTCACCCCAGCGCAACTCCCTGCCATCCAGGTCTTGCCGGCCTAAAGCGCCTTTTTCGTAGCACTCCATCGCCCATTGGATTACGGATCCGGTTGATATCGTGTCCAAGCCGTAAATATTGCACAGCTCGTTGGCCCTGATGACTGCCGCGGTATCCATGACGCCACAGCCGCCCCCAAGGGCACTCATGGTCTCATATTCTGGCCCGCCGGCGTAGGACCCGGCAAAAACTCCCCGCTCAACTGTACTGTACCTGTGGCAGCCGATCACGCACCCAAAACAGGCCACTCGCCGTTGGAGATACCCTTTTTCTACCAGGTATTGCCCCGTAAGAGGATATACATCGTCCACACAGCTGCGCTGGAAATTATAGGCCGGAAAAACCCTGAGCTCATTTACCCCATTCAAACTCCCGGACGTTCCGTAAGTGGCAAGTCCTTGGGCCGCTGAATCGCTGAGAAGGTTCTTTCTCGCTAAAATAGTCGTTTCATGGAAGAGGACCGGCTTGGCGGCAGCAACACTTCCGCTGCCCCGCACGGCAATGGCCTTTAAATTCTTGGAACCCATCACGGCACCGGCTCCCCCGCGACCGGCTGCGTGATAAACGGAAAACATTACAGCGGCAAAGCGCACGAGTTTTTCACCGGCCGGGCCGATAGAGGAAATTTGGATATCTGCATCCCCCAATTCTTTCTTGATAGCCAAGTCTGTCTCACGGACGTCTATGCCCCACACCTTGGAAGCATCACGAATTTCTATTTTTTCGTCGTCTATCCAGAGGTACACCGGTTCTTCGGCCCGGCCGAAAATTACAATGTAACCGAAACCGGCGAATTTAAGTTCAGCACCCCATTGACCGCCGCCGCTGGTTTTTAAATATAAACCGGTAGCCGGGCTCAAGCAGGTGACGGTTGTCCGACCGGAACTGGGAGCCGCCGTGCCTGATAATAACCCGGCCCCAAAGATCAGGACATTTTCCGGCCCCAGGGGATCTGTGCCCGGCTTAACATGATCCCACAATATGCGGGCATTTATGCCGCGCCCACCCAAATACGGAAGCAATACATTTTTGGAAACTGGCTCTCTCCACCACGTACCATTGGTCAGGTTCACAAAGAGAATATCCCCAGCAATTTGACGCATTTTGCACCTCCACCAGCCCCATTAATCCAAACTCCAAGCAGTAACCCTGGCCCGCCGTTTATCCCGTACCGTATGAGCGAGGGGCTCGTATTGTAGGGCTCCAGCCGGGCAGTACTTGACACAAGCAGGATCTCCTTTGCACTGATCACACCTCATGGCTGTTCCTTTTTTAGGGTGTATTTCAACAGCACCCAGCGGGCACACGTTGACGCACTCCTTACACCCGATGCACAAGTCCTCCAGAACCTGCGCCGCTCCGGTTGCCGGGTCGTGCTTCATGGCCCCAACGGGGCATACCTCTTCGCAGACCGGTCGCTCACAGTAGGCGCAAGTAACTGGAACGCTCAGGCATTTCTCTTCAAATTTCACCACCCGGATGCGGGCCAAACGCGGAGAGTAAATACCCTCGTGCTCAAAAGAACAGAAAAGCTCACATTGTTTGCACCCCGTGCAGAGCTGGGAATTCGCACTTACCACTTTCTGGCTCACTTGCAACCCTCCCGATTCCTCAGTTTGCTTTTTCTAAACAGAATATTGATCAAGCCAATCACCAGCAGCACTTCTAATTGACGCTTGCAGGCGGCCGGCTGGCTCTACCCGGTTGGTAAGCACGGCCCCCACCAGCCTTCCCTTAAAATAGACCAGCTTTTGGTAGTTGTTCCCCTGGTGATGAATGGAAACCTCCCATTCTTCTTGAGCCGGGGCCTGAACGATTCCCATGGAAATAAAAGGTAAACCCAAAATCTCCAGGGCGTTTCGTGGCAGGGATCCCCTATACTGCGCCTTTTCACCGGCCATATTTAGCCCGGCGGTACGGCCTTGGGCCACGGCATGGGGCCAAATGGGCATCAAACGGGATTCCTGCCTGGTAATGTCATAAGTATTAGCAACATCTCCGGCCGCATAGATGTTGGGCAACCGCGTACGCATCCTGCTGTCTACGGGAATACCACCGGAGCTTGACAATAGCTTATCTACCAGGCTGGTATTGGGCCGGACCCCTTTACATACAACCAGCAGGTGACAGGGGATTTGTTCTCCGCCGGTCAGTACAGCAGATTTGAGGCCGCCGGCTGAGTCCTGAACGACCCTAACCACATCTGCACTACACCTGATTCTAATGCCATGCCTTTCCATATGCCTCTGGACCAAGCTCCCCCCCTCATCGTCTGCTACCTGAGATAACAAGTGGGGCGAACTAACGATCATTTCCGGGGAATTGCCTGCTTCATGTAAGGCACAGGCTAATTTTACTCCCACTAAGCCACCGCCCCAGATAACCACTTTGGCCCCGGCCATGGCTTGCTGCCGAATATTTATAGCGTCTTCAATTGTACGAAGCCCGGTAATCCCCTTGATCTTTGCCGGAAGATTAATTGGAAAGGCAGGCAGGCCGCCAGTGGCAATGAGCAGGGTCTCATAAGTAATGACCTGCCCCGTTTCCATTTCAACCGTCCTATGTAAAGGGTGGATCGCTATTGCCCTGGTTCCCAGTAATTGGTTAACCTTTAAGCGTATAAATAAATCCCGATCCTCCAGAAAAAAGTCTTCGATTTCGATATGACCGGCAATATAGTTAGTTAACAACACCCTGGAGTAAGGAAAATGTTTTTCATCGGAAATAATCGTGACTTCCCCGCAAGGATCCTTAGACCGGATAGCCTTAACCCCTGCCAGCCCAGCCGCACTATTACCAATAATCACATATTTAGCCATGTTTCTTAGCCGCACAGCTTACGGTTCCGGTGGTAAGGCTAACAAACATGGCTCTTTCGCGCCGCCGTTTAGATGCTCTCTCCGCGGCATTTTTAGCTGTCTGGAGGGCTCCCGTCGGGCAAAAGATGGCGCATAGAGGGGCTTGCCAACCTATGCAGCCATCGCACTTGTGTACAACCCCGTTGGTTGAAGGTTCTTCGACCGGGTAAACGATGCGCAACGCCCCAAAGGGACACTCCATTACACAACTGTAGCAGCCAATGCACCGGTTCTGATGAACCCTGACCATTCCAGACTTGGAGTCGACCCATAGCGCCCCGGCCACACAGGCGTCTACGCAAATAGGATTTTCACAATGTCGGCAAACGAAGATTTGTCTCCGGCCTTCGATTTCATCAAACCACAACAGGGGAGGGCGTAGCTTGGGTATCCCTTGGTCATTGACTGGCACCCGCAGCGCAGGGCCCAAAGAACAGGCCAATTGACAACGGCCACAACCGTCGCATTTAATACTTTCCTCTCGAAGCGATAACAATGTAAAACGAACCTCAATTCCTTCTTAGTATGTGGGACTTATCCCGACCTATGACCGGCCATCAAGAGTCCTAATTGATCCAGATTCAGACCTTCCCTGCTGAACTCCCCCACAATTTTCCCTTGAAACATCACTACAATGCGGTGGGAAAGCTCCAGCAGCTCGTCTAGATCGCTGGAAATCAAACAGATGGCCACACCGCTTTCTGCACATTCCACAATTTTTTTTCGAACATATTCTGTGGCGCTAAAATCCAGCCCCCTGGTAGGTTGACAGGCCACAAGGATTTTGGGATTCATGGAAAGGGCTTTAGCAAGAACTACCTTCTGCTGGTTTCCACCAGACAGATTGGCAACCGGAACATTAATCCCCGGGGTTTTTATACCATAAGACTGCACAGCCTCTTTCGCCCATTTGTCTATAGCCCAAGGCCGGGTTATGCCCCATTGAGAGTATGGAGGATTCTCTACACAGTCCAGGACCAAGTTTTCACCGACAGTCATTTCCGTTATAACCCCATGTGTATGTCTATCTTCCGGGATATATCCAAGCCCTGCCCGGCGGCGATTACGAATGCTCCACCTGGTTACATTTTTCCCGCCAATGAAAATGCGGCCGCTTTTCGGCTTCTTTAGGCCTACTATCACTTCGGCTAACTCCATCTGGCCATTGCCAGCCACACCGGCAACTCCCAGTATTTCTCCTGCTCCAATTGATAGGCTTATATTTTCAACAACTGGCTCCCGGTGTTTTTCCTCTATAGTCACTCCATCAACTTCCATGACAAACTGGGGCCGGGCTGGGGGTTGGTTTCTCATCACTGGTGAAATCCATTCCCGGTCCACCATCATTTTAGCTATTTCTTGGGGATTGGTGCTTCTCTTTTCAACTGTAGCTATGTGTTTACCGCCACGCAAGACAGTTATCCTGTCGCTGATAGCCATTGCTTCGTTCAGCTTGTGGGTAACTAACACCACGGAATGGCCGCGCTCCCTGGCCCGCAATAATAATTCAAACAGGGATTTTGCCTGCTGCGGCGTTAATACTCCTGTGGGTTCATCCATAATCAGCACTCTGGCTCCCTGGTACAAAGCCTTCAATATTTCAACTTGCTGCCGCTCACCTACCGAGAGGACTTCTGACCGTTCATGCAGTTTGACCTTAAAACCATACTCCCCGCAAAGTGTTTCTATCTGACTTGCAAACCTCTTCCACTGTGGGACAATATCTCCCCACTTTAAGGTAGGCATCACAATATTTTCTAAGACCGTATGGTTGGAGATAAGAGAGAAATGTTGATGGATCATGCCAATACCCTTAGCAATAGCCAGTCTTGGCGACCAGTTCCGGGATACGTCTTCGTTCCATACCCTGATGTTCCCGTCATCCGGCTGGTACATGCCGTAAAGGATATTCATTAAAGTGGTTTTTCCGGCGCCATTTTCCCCGACCAAGCCCCTGATCTCTCCGGCATCCAGCACAAAGGTTACCTTGTCCAAGGCCCTTACGATGCCAAATGTCTTAGTGATTGCTTCCATATTCACTACATGTTTGTTATGCATGACCGCTTTAGCCGCACGAACTGTCCCGCCGGCCATCTTCCCATCCCTTGCAGGCTAAAAGTGAAGGCTATTAAAAAAGGAACTATTAAGGTGCCGCGGGCCACCTGGTTACCTTTACATAATGGGGTGCCAGATGGCCCAAAGCATTGGCAATTATTTTCTCAATGCGGTCTTATTTACCCACAATATCCGGATGCATCTTGACAGGAATGGTTATTTCTCCTCTTTGAATCTTATTAATAGTATCTTGAATGTCTTTTTCCACGCCCGCCGACACTTTGCCCCGGAAATCGGCTAATTTAAAGTAACTGGCGTCAATTTTTGTGATTTTCCTATGGAGGGTTTTGGCCAAAAAGGCATCAGCCATTTCCTTATACATTTTCCTTACATCAACCAGCACGCTGGTTAATACGGCCTTCGGCGCATCACTATGCCAATCGGCAGCGTATCCAATCACCAATCCCTTTGCGGATTCCACTGCTTCATAAACTCCCATAGTTCCTGGGCCGGTCACCGTAAAGAATACGTCAGCTCCCTTTCGAGCCTGAAGTAATGTTACCTCCCGGTGCTTGGCCAGATCGACCCAGTCGCCAACCCAGGACACAATTACGTCCACCTTAGGCCTTACAGACCTGGCCCCTTCAATAATTCCGCTAAACATCAGCTTAAGTGCCGGTATGGGCACGCCACCCACTACACCAATCACACCGGACTTACTTGCCTTGGCCGCCGTGATGCCCACAAGGGCCCCATAAATATACATATCGGGACTAAATGCGGCCACGTTAGGCACCTCAGGCAACTTGGAGGCAACCGACATCATCAAGAAGTTGGTCTTGGGGTATTT
Organism: Thermodesulfobacteriota bacterium; assembly: GCA_030017815.1. GTDB lineage: Bacteria > Desulfobacterota > QYQD01 > QYQD01 > QYQD01 > QYQD01. Next base: position 10,910 of record JASEGX010000039.1, read on the forward strand.
GGGGGCCGCTTCGGCCAAGCCGTCATAATGGCCGCTACTGGTAAAGACCACGATTTCAAAGCCCTTATCGGCATACCCGGAAGCGATTTCAGCAAGCTTGGGAAAAGGAACCGATTCAGCAATGGAAACTTCCCAGCCATACTCTTTTGTCAGTATCTGCAGGCCGGCAAACTGGGCGCGGTCCCAGCCACCTGCTCGTTCTGGGTTGGCTATTGAATAAATTGCCCCCACCCTAACCTTTGATGGTGCAGCTTCTAACTGTTTTCCATCAAAACCAACCAACGCTAAGCCCAACATTGTCATCACTAAAAATACAACAATTGAAACAAACCATTTTCTTAGCATTTCATGTCCCTCCTTTTATGTCCTTATACAAAAGCTTAATTTTTAATGACTCGTAATACTTAACGTAGGAGTATTATATTCTTCCTAAAACCTTTACCTTAACAGGCTGCCTGTTGCCTCTTTGTCCCAGAAAAACATCACCTCCTTAAATAAGGTTTTCCCGCATCTCCCGGACCGCGAGCCATACCGGCCAAACCAACTACCAGCAGCGTCAGGATGTATGGCAGCATGAGATAGTAATGGGGATTAAGACCAGCACCTGTGCCCTGGCCCCTAAAAGCCAGGGCCTCTCCAGCACCGAATATCAAGCATGCGCTCAAAGCCAACAACGGGTTCCAACGGCCGAAATATACTGCCGCCAAAGCAATAAAACCTCGACCTAAGGTAACATTATCCGTAAAACTGCGCACCCACCCCATGGTCAATGCTGCCCCGCCCAGGGCCGCCAGCACAGAGGCTATTATCAAGGCAGCAAACCTAACGTATACCACATTAATGCCGGAGGCATGGGCAGCATGGGTGTTTTCTCCAACAGAACGGAGTTTTAATCCCGGACCTGTCCAGAACAAAAACCACCACATAACTACTATAAGTACAATGGCCGCCAGGGCAAAAGGCGATAAACCAAAAAGTAAGGGCGGAATTGCCGGGACGAGGACTTGTAGTTGTTTGGCCAATAAACGGAAAAGAAAACTAGTTACCCCTAAGCTGACAAGATTAAAGGCGATGCCTATGACCACCTGGTTAGTCGGTAGTGAAACAGAAATAAAGGCTAATATAATTCCGGCAATAATCCCGGCAGCTATTGTGGCCAGCATACCTGCCCACGGATTACCCCCCAAAACCGTGCCGATGATGGCCGCCAGCGCCCCTGCAAGCATTACCCCTTCCACACCAATATGCAACACCCCGGCCCTCTCAGCCACCAAAATACCCAAGGCACAAAAGATAAGCGGTGTAGCTGCCCGTAACGCAGCCAACAATAAGTCCACCCACCAGCTTTCTATCATACTCTCTTCACACCTCTTTTAGAATGATAGGAACGAAACCCCTGCCTGCAATCGGCAGGAAATGGAATTTATGCACTGCTTGACTTTTTATTTAGCAAACGCATGGCCGAAAGGCAGACAAATAGCAAGACCGGAATGCCCTGGAAAACGTACACCAAAGCAGATGGCACTCCGGTCATCGCCTGCATATGCCTGGCTCCAGTTTCTAAGATGGCTAACAAAAAAGCTACCGGAATTACTCCAAGGGAATTGCCACCCAAGAAAGCAACCGGGATTCCTGTAAAACCCCAGGTTTTGGACCACCCTTCCGCCACCTTATAGGTAACGCCCATAGCCTGTATACCTCCAGCCAAACCTGCCAGCGCTGCTCCGGCCAGCACTGCAACAGCCAGCACCTTATCCACGGAAATTCCGGAGGCTTGAGCCGCATCCTTGTTTGAACCGACTGCCTTCAGATACATGCCGAATACGGTACGCTTCATTACCCAATAGGCGATCATGGCGATGATCAGCGTTACCCATACTCCCATATGTAATCCAAGTTCTGGTGGGAAAAAAGGCAACCTGTATTCTTCAGGGATTGCCCGGGTTGTTCCGTAAAATGCCCCAGGATCCTTTAAGACACCGGTAATCATTGCTGAAACCAGTTGAATACATGCAAAATTCATCATTATTGTAGTGGTTACCTCACTGGCCCCACGTTTTATTTTTAAAAAGAGCGGCACAAAAACGGTTAATGCGCCGCCAGCCATAGCAGCTACCAAGGCAGCAGTGATTACCACTGCCGGCGAGCCTTGCAGGTTACTGGCCACTATCACGGCAGCAAGGGCTCCAATTTCAATTTGGCCCTGCCCGCCAATATTAAAAAACCCAACTCTGATTGGTATTAGTACCGCTAACCCGGCCAGGGTAATGATTGCTGTCTCCCGGATGGTAGATATAATAGAATGCTTTCCCCTCAGGGCTCCCTCAAACAGGGATGCCAACACAGCAAAAGGCTGGGCACCAGAAATTAAAGACATGGACAAAAGTAATATTAATGAAAGCGTTAATGACAAGATAGAAATGCCTACCTGGGATTGCCATAACCAGTGAATTGCGGGAAAATTGTGGCCTTTTCTTATTTCGAAGCCATTCTTCAATGACTACTACCCCCTTGTTTGATCCTTCCGCCAACCTCCAATAGCAGCGGTTTTATTTGGAGCTCTTCTTTTGACAGACCAAAGTCTTGATACAGACGAGACACACACCCTTTGCCTGGCATCCATATTTCTCAACAGCTATATGCCAATCTTAATCTCTCAACAAAAGGGAAGCGGTGAAGAAAATTAGAATCAGATATTTGACCGGCTGCAATCATAGAGGAATGTTTTGTAAGATATTGGTTTCACCTGTCTCTTCTCAGGTTCAGGGGAGTGTTGGATTGCAAACAATTTTCAAATTTTTTTTGGTTATTCTAAACACATTTTGGGATATTGTCAAGCGATTTGTATGCCTTGCCACCCCCCAGTTTATTCGCCCCCTATTTTATCGTGGCTCTGGCCCGGGG
>JASEGX010000040.1 GCA_030017815.1 Thermodesulfobacteriota bacterium
GTCAAAATCTGAAGCGGTTTTTTTAATAATCTCCGGATATTAAGGCTCGGATTACGGGCCTTTTTGCAGCATAAACCGCCGCATACGGATGTTAAGAAGCAGGCCGATACTGGTCAGGGTAGTGATGGCTGAAGAACCACCATAACTGATCAAGGGAAGAGGGACTCCGACCACAGGCATTAGGCCAAGAGCCATGCCCACATTTACCACTAACTGCCAGAATATCATGGCCAATATACCAAACGCCAAAAAGGTGCCGAACTTTTCCTTTGAACGGATAGCGACCTGCAATGCCAACAAAATAAGCAAAAAATAAAGAATAATCAGCAGAATCGATCCCATAAAACCCCACTCTTCCGCAAGGACGGAAAAGGCAAAATCAGTATGCTGTTCGGGGAGAAAATCGAGTTTGCTTTGTGATCCCCCTAAATAACCCTTTCCCAATATCTTGCCGGACCCTACTGCGATTTTGGACTGAAGGGCATGATAACCAGCCCCCAAGGGGTCTCTTTCCGGCCAGAGAAAAGATTCCACCCTCTTTTTTTGATAATCCTTTAATAAAGACCAGATAAACGGCACAGAGGTTAACCCAAAACCCAGCAAGGTCAAAAATGCGCCCCATTTTAGCCCTACAAAAAGGATCATTGACGCCAGTATAAACAAGAGCAAAAGGCTTGTCCCTAAATCCGGCTCTTTAACGATAAGAATAAAGGGGAGCAAAACAATACCCGCCGGCGCCAGGAGGTCACTTAGTCCGTAGCCCTTTTTAACGTCTTTGTGATAGAAATAACTGGCCAGCGCAATAACCGTCGCCAACTTGGCCATCTCTGATGGTTGAAAAACCAGGGAGCCAAAACCTAGCCACCTTTGAGAGCCGGAAACTGTTTTCCCAACAAACAACACGGCCACCAGGGTTATTATAGAACCCGCGTATATGTAAGGAGCCCACTCAGCTATCCGCCGGTAATCAAAAGATAGAACGACAACCATAATGACCCCGGATAGGCCCAGCCAATAAAGCTGCCTTAGATAAACTGTAGTTGCAGAACCAGTAGCAGAATAACCGGCGCTATAAAGATTTAAAACTCCTAACATCGATAAAAGTATCACTACCCCAAGTAATGGCCAATCAAAGTTGGTTATATACCTCCTATCTATCATTTGTACCCCCTGTGCGAACCAAGGCCGCCTCCGGGCTGGACTTTTTGCCGAAATATTCTTCCAAAACCGCTCTGGCTACAGGAGCAGCTATTGAACCACCATGCCCGCTATGTTCAACTAAGACCGCAATTGCTATCTCAGGGTCCTCCACCGGGGCAAAGGCTATAAACCAGGCATGGTCCCGATACTTATAAGGTATAGCGGTTACGTTCTTCTCTCGGTAAGCGGGCAAACGAACCACCTGAGCCGTCCCGGTCTTGCCTCCGACCATAACGTCACTAAGCCGGCATCTCCCCCCCGTTCCATGGGGTTCATTTACCACACCGGCCAGGCCGTCTCGTATTATTTCCATATTACGTTTACAAACAGGAACCCGCCCATCTATTATGGGCTTAAACTGTTTTATTATCTTGCCGTCAAGACTAACGATTTTTTCCACAAACTGGGGACGATAAAGCGCTCCCCCATTGGCCACAGCGGAGATCACGCGCAGCATCTGAAGGGGAGTAACCAGATTAAACCCCTGGCCGATGGCAATAGAAAGCGTCTCCCCCTCCTGCCAGGGCACCTTATGCCGTTTTAATTTCCAGTCGGAAGTAGGCACTAATCCTGCCTTTTCATGTTCTAATTCTACCTTGGTAAGTGATCCCAGACCAAAACCATGCGCATAATGGGCCAGGCGACTCACGCCCAATCTTCTTCCCATTTCATAGAAATAAACGTCGCATGACCGCACGATACCTTTATGCATATCCACGCTGCCATGCCCTTTTTCCTCCCAACACCTATAGACTCGGTTACCAAAAGGATAATATCCACTACAATATAGTGGAGCGGTAGGGTCAATGACCTTCTCTTCCAGTGCGGCCGCCATAGTTATAATCTTATAAATAGAACCCGGGGGATATTGCCCTTGGATAATCTTATCCGGTAAGGGCCGTAAAGGATCATTTACCAGACCTGACCACTCTTCACGAGTTAATCCGTGGAGGAAGGCCTCCAAATCAATATTCGGACAGCTTGCCCAGGTCAGTATCTTTCCATTTCTGGGATCCATGGCTACGACTGCCCCTGAACGACCGACCATAGCATCTTCGGCTACCCTTTGCAGGTCGGCGTCCAGGGTGAGATAAATATTATTCCCGGAAACGGGTGGGATATCCCCATAAACACTTATCACCCGTCCGACGGCATCAACCTCTACCTGTCTGCCGCCGCCCATACCCGCCAAATCCGCCTGATAAACCTTCTCCAGACCACATCGCCCCACAAGTTCACCCAACCTGACGTTCTTAAATAATTCGCCCTTCAATTCCTTTTCATTTATCTCTCCCAGGTAACCAAATAAATGTGCGGCTATATTCCCATAAACATAGCTTCTTTTAGGTTCAATCTCTATAGTTACACCGGGCATCTCAAACTTGTACATCTCTATTAAGGCTACGGTATCTGCATCCACATCTTCACATAAACGTATAGGCATAAAACGGGGCATATTCTTCGCCGCCACCACCTTTTCCCATAGTGAGGCCGGACTTTTCTTCAAGAGGGAGCTCAAACGGTTAAGTAACTTATTTATGTCTTTTACGTCTTCACGAACCAGGGATATGCTGAAAGACGGCCGGCTTTGCACCAGCACCTGCCCATGCCGATCCAGAATATCTCCCCGTGGACCCGGCATGTATTGGATGCGGAGGCAATTTCTCTCCGAGCGTTTGAGGTATTCGTCACCTTTTATAATCTGTAGATACCAGAGGCGGGCAAAAAAAATGGCAAAAACGACTATTACGAATACAGTAATCCGGTCAAATCTCCTGTGGTATTCCTCGATTTCTGCCGGATCAAATGCCCTTATGCGTAAATCTCTTTTTGAACCTGTCTGCCTCACAATAGACCACTTATCCGGTAAGACCCCCAAAATCATAACCACTTAATAAGAAATCTTAGCGCGAGACCTCGCGCACTTCCCGTAACCCAAACAACCGGTCAAAATAATCGTAACAAATGAAAAAGATAGGACTTAGCAGAGATGTCAGGAGACTTTGAAGAAAGACCATCCAAATGTGATGCCACCGAATTACTCCATCCATGAACACCAAATCTAAAACCAGCAGGCCTAAGTTAGCCAAAAAACTTACAGAAAAAATGATAGCCATTTGATAATAGATATTTTTTATGACCAGGTTACGTGAGATAACCTTTACTAATAAAAAAAGCAGGGCATAAACGAGTACATGCATGCCCAGGGCGCTGCCTGCAAATGTATCCACCAATATACCTAAAGAAAAAATTAATAAACCGCTCTGGATCCCATTTAGGTAAAGTGAGACATATATAATTAAGAGAAGCAACCCATCAATTTTAAGTTTCCATAAAGGCAAATGGTAAAATAGGGTCGTTTCCAGGATCAACAATGCACAACCCAGTAAAAATAAGAAAAACATATTTCGGTCACTTTATCCCACACAACTATTTAGCCACTAAGGCACCAAGGTGGATAATCCTCTTAATTCTCACCTATCCTTCGTGTCTTGGTGACGTTGTGGCGCTAGTTACTATTCCATTATAGAGCTTTTTTCTAAAACAACCAATGCTTCCTCTATATCAGAAATATTAACACAGGGGACCACTTCGATATCTTGAAATAATCCCGGACGGGAACTCTTGGCCTTAATAACCCTCCCGACAGGCAACCCTTTAGGGAATATACCCCCCACCCCGGAAGAAATTACTATATCCCCGGGTTTAACATCGTCACGAATGCCAACGTAATCTAAATAACAGCCTCCACTGGATTCTCCCTTGAGCACTCCCCTTACCCTGCTTCTCTGCACAATGACATCGACAGCGCTGTTCCGGTCTGTAATCAGTAAAACCTTTGCATAGTGCAGGGAGACACTTATAATCTGGCCGACAACACCATCAGCAGATATAACCGCCATCCCCCTTTGAAGCCCGTCGTCAGAACCACGGTTAATAATCATGGTCTTAAACCAGACCGTGGGATCGTACCCAACAACCTCTGCCGACAAAAGGGGCAGGGGCACCGTCTCTTTAAAATTTAACAGTTTCTTGAACCGGATATTAGCAATAATGGCTTCACGATACTCATTGTTTTTACTGCGAAGTCGTTCGATTTCCTTTCTCAACAATCTATTTTCCTTTTGCACGCCAACTAAGTAGATATAATCATGCCCAAAAGCAGCAATTCCCCTCTGAATGAAGACGATCCCTTTCTGGATGGGAGCAAGCAACTCCACACCAACCTTCTGCCAGGGGCCAAAATCCCTGTTTTTCCCTATACTGGAAACAAGGAGTACGAAAAGGATAACAGCTAACAGACCGGTTAAGATAAAAAATTTTAGACGATTAAGGGGTCTTTCCTTCTTTCGCATCAAGACATCCGTATTACTGTATAGCGATCTCTTTCAGGATATCGATATTGTCCAGAATTTTTCCGGATCCCAGCACTACGGATGAGAGGGGGTCATCAGCAATAATAATAGGCAGCCCGGTCTCTTCTCTTAATAATTTATCCAGATTACGCAAAAGAGCGCCTCCACCGGTAAGAACTATCCCTTTATCGACAATATCTGCTGCCAGCTCAGGAGGTGTTTGTTCCAAAGCGACCTTCACCGTCTCCACTATAGCATCTACCTGTTCGGTTATGGCCTCTCGTACTTCGTCGGCATCTATAGTAATTGTTTTGGGGACTCCTGAGACGAGATCCCGGCCTTTTATGTCCATGGTGTCATAAGGCTTCTCCGGCATTACGTTGCCGATAGTGGTCTTTATCATCTCAGCAGAGTGTTCACCAATCAATAAATTATACTTCTTCTTGATATATTGTAAGATGGCCTCATCCATTTTATCTCCGGCCACTCTAACTGACCCCGAATAAACAACCCCGGACAGAGAAATAACAGCTACTTCAGTAGTACCGCCTCCGATATCCACTATCATATTGGCGGTAGGCTCGGTTATGGGCAGACCTGCGCCCACGGCCGCAGCCATCGGTTCCTCAATCAGATAAACTTCCCGTGCCCCTGCTGATTCTGCAGATTCCTTGACCGCCCTTTTTTCCACCTGGGTTATCCCCGAAGGGACACTAATAATAATACGTGGGCGCACCAGGGTCCGCCTGTTATGCACCTTGGTAATAAAATAACGGAGCATGGCCTCCGTTACCTCAAAATCGGCAATAACCCCGTCCCTCATAGGACGGATAGCCTTTATGTTGCCCGGCGTCTTTCCCAGCATCATTTTAGCCTCTTTCCCCACAGCCAGGACCTTGCTGGCGCCTCTAATATCCTTTCTCACCGCTACAACCGAGGGTTCTCTTAAGACAACCCCTTTCCCTTTGACGTAGACCAACGTATTCGCGGTACCCAGGTCAATGGCCAGATCGCTAGATAACCACCCCAATATAGAGTCAAATATCATACCCTCTTCTCCTTAATTTTAATGAAAAAAACCTTTAAATTTTAAACGGTTCTCCCGCTTTTCTTATTTTCCAGCCTTTCACAATAACCCGTGTAATAACAAGGGTCAATATCTTTTTTATGCATAATATGCATACTTACCTTTTTACCTGGTTTCCATCCGGAAACCATATATTCCCTCTTCCTTTGACGGGGGAGGGCTAGAGAGGGGGTGAAAGGTTGTGCAATTTCAAGATGCTCCCCATCCCCTTCATCCCCTCCCGCCAGGAGACTGTGTCATAATCGTTATTTGTCATTGCGAGCGACCGAAGAAAGCGTGGCAATCTCTATGAGTTCAATACGTCGTGAGATTGCTTCGGTCGTTTCTCTCCCTCGTAATGACATTACGATACAGCCACCAGGGGAGGGGCGTTTCCGGATGTAACCTCCCTAACTATATATCGTTCAATTCAATAAATTAATTTACTCATTTTGAAATTTTAATGAAAGTCTGATGAAAATTATCTTGACAAAATTTATGGAATCTTATTTCATACATATATTATGAATGAGCAACCATTCATAAAGGACCTTTTCTGAGCCAAATAAGCCTATAACTCTGTGAAAGCCACCGACAAACATCAGAAGATTATCCAGGCCGCCGTTAAAATTTTTGCCCGAAACGGTTTTTTTAACTCGCGCATCTCGGAAATCGCCAAAGAAGCAAACGTGGCAGACGGCACGATATATCTTTATTTTAACAATAAATATGACATCCTCATCTCCCTCTTTGAGGAAGAGATGGGGAAAATCATCACGAACATGAGGGAAGAACTGGCCAAAGAAGAAAACCCGCTGCAACAATTGGAGGTTTTTGCCCGGGTTCACCTGAAAATTGTAGAAGAAAACAGGGAACTGGCCGAGGTGCTTCAGGTCGAAATCCGGCAGAGTAGTAAATTTATGAAGGAATATCGCAATAAAAAATTTGCCGAGTATGTAAATATAATCTCTTCCGTTATAAAAAAGGGGCAGGAACAAGGCCTCATCCGCGAAGACGTTATGCCGGGCATATTAAAACGGGCCTTTTTCGGAGCCTTAGATGAGATGTCCCGTTTCTGGATACTCTCCCCTCAAAAAAAATACAGCACGCATACTGCAGCCAAACAGATTAGCGATTTCTTTATTCGCGGCATTACCGTATCTGGTCATGATATTCTCTCCTGACGCAACCCGAACTCGTAACTCACAACTCGCAACCCATTTTTAGGCATTGGCTTTTTCAGTGACTTTGTGGTAAAAAACAAACAAAGTATAGTGAACGTCATTAGCCAACAGTCATTTATCACTGGTAAAAGTTTCAATCTTCCACAGTTAACATGACCGATGATTAATGACCAGTGACGTTGCCTATCATATGGCTATTAAGGAGAAATCCATGCCGTCTCTATTAGGAACAACGGTCATAGAACACCTGCTGACCACCCAGAAGGCCCACCCCGAGGCTACCGGTGCATTCACGCGGTTGTTATCCGAACTCATTGTGGCCGCCAAAATTATCTCTCGCGAGGTAAACAAAGCCGGCTTGGTGGACATACTGGGCTATGCCGGACGAGAAAACGTCCAGGGAGAGCAGGTACAGAAGCTGGATGAATTTGCCCATAGGACCATCGTTGAGCGTATGGCCCACACCGGAGAATTGTGCGCTATGGCCTCAGAAGAAGACCCGGATATAATACCCATCCCCGAGAGATTTCCCAGAGGCAATTACGTCCTGATCTTCGACCCCCTGGACGGTTCATCCAATATCGACGTAAATGTCAGCATCGGCACTATCTTCTCCATTTACCGCCGCATAACCCCAACGCCTGCCGACCCAACCCTGGAAGATATCCTCCAGAAAGGAAGCAAACAGGTCGCGGCCGGCTACTTTGTCTATGGCTCCAGCAGCATGATGGTCTACACGTCAGGCAGCGGCGTACACGGATTTACACTCCTTCCGAGCATAGGCGAGTTCTTGTTATCCCATGAGAATATCAAGATACCGGAGCGGGGAAGGACCTTCAGCGTTAACGAAGGCAACTATAGCTATTGGTCGGATGAAGTTAAAAAACTCGTGAGCTATTTTAAGACGCCGGATAGGGAAACAAAAAGGCCGTACACGGGGCGCTATATCGGTTCTCTGGTGGCGGATTTCCATCGCAATCTCCTGCATGGCGGTATATTTATGTACCCTCCGGACAAAAAAGACCCCAAAAAACCCCTTGGCAAACTGCGCCTCATGTGTGAGTGTAACCCGCTGTCCTTTGTTGTGGAGCAGGCCGGCGGCTATGCCAGCACCGGCTTCCAGGGCATACTCAATCTCGATCCCAAGGAATTGCATCAGCGTGTGCCGCTTTATATAGGAAGTAAAGAAGATGTACTTATTGCCGAACAGTTCATAAAAGGAGAAGGGAGATACTGATGCCGCTTGTACCTGCCAAAAACATATTGCTTAAGGCTTACCAGGGAGGCTACGCCATAGGGGCCTTTAATTTTGTTAATATGGAAATGTTACAGGCCATTTTACAGACGGCCAATAACCTGCGTGCCCCGGTCATCATCCAGGCTTCAGAAGGAGCCATTAGTTATGCCGGACTATCAACCATCGTATCCATGGCCAGAACACTGGCCGGAGCGGTGGATATCCCCGTAGCCCTGCATCTGGATCATGGGCACAAGCTGGAAACGATCAGGGCCTGTATTCAGGCCGGATTTACCTCGGTCATGATCGACGCCTCTCACCTGCCTTATACTGAAAACGCAGCCCTGACCAGACAGGTAGTAGAAATAGCCCACCAGTCCGGGGTCTCAGTAGAAGCCGAACTGGGCCGCCTCATGGGTGTAGAGGATACCGTATCCGTAGCGGAAAGAGACGCCATATTCGTCGATCCTGAGGAGGCCGGCCGTTTTGTTCAGGAGACAAATGTCGACTCTCTGGCTCCGGCCGTAGGGACATCGCACGGGGCCTTCAAATATAAAGGCGCTGCCCGCCTCGACCTGGAACGACTAAAAAAGGTTAAAGAAAAGACGGGTATACCCCTCGTCCTGCACGGCGCGTCTTCTATCCCGGCTGACCTTCTTCAAGAGGCCATTGATTCCGGCATTCCGGTTGGGGAGGCCAAGGGCGTACCCCTGGAAGAGGTGCAAAAGGCTATCAAGCTAGGCGTAGCCAAGGTTAACATCGATACGGACCTCCGGCTTGGTTTCGTCAGCGCCATGCGCCGCATCCTGGCGGAAAAGCCGGAGACTTTCGACCTGAGAAAAATCCTGGGGCCGGCCCGGGAAAAAGTAGCACAAATCATCGCAGGCAGGATACAGGCCCTGGGCTGTGCCAACAGGGTCTGAACGTGCTCATCCTGGGTATCGAAAGCTCCTGTGATGAGACAGCCGCGGCTGTCGCCCGGGACGGAAAGATCATATTATCCAGTGTGGTAGCCTCCCAGGTGGACGTGCATCGCCGTTACGGCGGTGTCGTACCGGAACTGGCCTCCCGCAAACACATCGAAGCCATCTATCCTGTCGTGGAAGAGGCCCTGGAACGGGCCGGGGTATCTTTAGATGGCATTGATGCCATAGCCGCCACCCGGGGGCCGGGGCTGGTAGGGTCACTACTGATCGGCCTCTCCTTTGCCAAGGCCCTTTCTTATGCGCGGGGACTCCCCCTCATTGGCGTGAGCCACATCGAAGGGCACCTTTTATCTATTTATCTGGAAGAAGATACCCCTTCTTTCCCCTATGTCGCTCTCATGGCCTCAGGCGGGCATACCGCCCTGTACTACGTCTCTGACTTTACAGGTTATCGCCTCCTGGGCCAGACGCGGGATGACGCCGCCGGCGAGGCCTTCGATAAAGTGGCGAAACTGCTGGGGCTTGGCTATCCCGGAGGAGAGGTAATCAGCCGACTGGCCGAACAGGGGAACCCTAAAAAAATCAATCTCCCCCGGGCCATTATCAGTAAGGATTCCTTCGACTTCAGCTTCAGCGGCCTTAAGACCGCAGTAGCTAATTATATACGCTGTTGCCGGGAGAATCAGCTACCAATGCCCTACGAAGATATGGCAGCCGCCTTTCAGGAGGCCGTAGTTGATGTCCTAGTTGACAAGACCATGAAGGCCGCCCTGCAATATAAGGTCAAAAATATTGTTGCGGCAGGCGGGGTAGCTTCTAATCGCCGTTTAAGGGAAGCCCTCGGCGCGGCCGCAAAACAGGCTGGGGTTAAGGTCTTTATCCCTGATCCGTCCCTTTGCACGGATAATGCCGCTATGATTGCGGTGGCCGGGTACCATCGTTTCCGGAGAGGAGAGGTTTCCGGCCTGGACCTTGATGCCTATTCCAAAAATAAACCATGACCTTAAAAAGGACATTAAGATACTATTATCTCCGCATAAAGAACCTCAAGGGCAATCCCCGGTCGATTGCCTCCGGCATGGCTATTGGTGTCTTTATCGGTCTTACCCCGACCATACCCTTCCACACGGTAATGATCCTCCTGGCAACCTCTCTATTGAGCAGCAGCCGCATAGCCGGGATCATCGGGGCCACTGTGGTCAGTAATCCCGTCACCATACCCATCCACTATTACCTGGCCTATTACCTCGGGAAATGGGTCACCGCATTTAAAATAAGTTTACCGGCTACCTATTCGATTATTGATACAGTCCATGCCGGCCGGGAGTTAGCGCTCACTATGCTCGTTGGTGGGTTGATCCTCGGCATTATACCGGCGGTTATTACCTATTTCCTTACACTTTACAGTTTTAAGTACCTCAGAACGAAGTGCCGAGCCAGACGGCACATATAAACACATAACCCGGACACTATAGATAGTGGAGGGCCCAAAAAGGAAATTTCAAATATCAAAAACCAAAGCTCAAATGAAATCCAAATGTCTAAATGCCAAAGTTGGGCTTTCAGCCTTCGGCCTTGAGCTTTGGGCTTTGACATTCATTTGAACTTTGAACTTTAAACTTTGAACTAAGTGCCCAATGACCAGCCCGCAAGGATTACTAAAAAAGTACGACATACGGCCCTCAAAGAACCGGGGACAAAACTTCCTTATAAACCCGGATATTGCTAGGGCCATAATTGAAAAGGCGGGATTTGGGGCAGAGGACATAGTCATTGAAGTGGGCACAGGCCTGGGCATTCTCACCCTTCCCCTGGCCGCCAGGATCAAAAAACTCATCAGCTTCGAAGTTGACCCGCGCCTGATTGCTATTGTGAAGGAAGAATATGCCCTCCCTTCCACGCTGGAAATAGTACACCAGGACATACTGAAAGTTGACTTTCAGGCATTGGAAAGAGAATATGGACAAAAACTAAAAATAATCGGGAACCTGCCTTACTATATTTCCAGCCCCATACTTTTTAAGATATTGGAGGGCCGGTCTTCGTTTAAAAATGCCTTTGTTATGCTCCAAAAGGAAGTGGCTGAAAGGATCGTCGCCCCGCCCGGCGGTAAAAAATATGGTATTCTTGCCGTGTTCTTCAATTATTGCGCCACCATCGAAAAGGTCTTAAGCGTGCCTGCCACTCATTTCTATCCCAGACCGGAAGTGGATTCTATGGTCCTCGGTTTTCACCTCCGCCCCCCGGAGGTAATAGCTGAAGATGAATCCCTCTTTAAAAAAACAGTCAAAAGCGCCTTCCAAAAACGCCGCAAAACCCTGCAAAATGCCCTCGCCGGTACTGGCTTTCCTTCTGAACTGATTAGAAACGTCCTGGAAACCTTGTGCATTGATGGACAGAGAAGGGCCGAAACCCTGGAGGTTAATGATTTTGTGCAGATAAGCAATCTGCTAAGAAAAGCGGCTATCATCTGTTAGCTTTCAGCCATCAGCTATCAGGAGGACAGGCGTCCCGCCTGTCCTCAGGTGTTAAATGGCTTTACTCTGCGTCCTCTTGTGTGCTCTACGATAAATAGTTGCTAACTAACAAAACTTGACAAAAAGAAAGGGCGGTTGTTAAATTGCGCCCGCACCAAGAGAGCGATTTAACGTTGTAAGCTATGAAGATAATTAAATCCGTGGCCAGGATGCAATCCCTGTCCATGCAAAAGAGGACCGAAGGTAAACGGATCGCCCTTGTGCCTACCATGGGGTTCTTCCATGCGGGACATATAAGCCTCATGACCTATGCCCGTAAAAGATGTGACCTCCTGGTGGTGAGCATCTTTGTAAACCCTATGCAATTCGGCCCTTCAGGGGACTTTGAACGCTATCCGCGTGACCTGAAACGCGACCGGGTAATGGCTGAAAAGGCCGGAGTGGATGTCCTCTTCTGTACGTCTGCACAGGACATGTACCCGCCGGGATTCCAGACGCATGTGGAGGTGGAACGATTGACCCAGCCGCTCTGCGGCCAAAGCCGACCGGGACATTTTCGCGGGGTAACCACGGTGGTAACTAAACTTTTCAATATCGTACAACCTCATGAGGCCGTATTCGGGCTGAAAGATTACCAGCAATGGTTAGCTATCCGCCGTATGGCCGGTGATTTAAATATGGCGGTCAAAGTTACAGGCCGCCCCATCGTCCGTGAAAAAGACGGCCTGGCTATGAGTTCGCGCAACACCTACTTATCCCCGGCAGAGAGAAAGGCGGCGCTCGGTCTTCAGCAGTCCCTTTCCATGGCGAAGTACCTGGTCCGTAAAGGAGAAAAAAGCCCTAAACGGATAAAAAAGACCATTAAAGAACTGATAACTTCATATAATAGCGCTAAGATAGAAATAGAATATGTCAGTTTTTGTCATCCGGAGACATTAGATGAACGAGATATAATCAAAGATAAGACCTTGCTGGCCATAGCCGCCCGGGTAGGGAAAACACGTCTTATCGACAATTGTCTTTTATCGCCAGGAGAATAAATAAGATGCAAAGGCTTATGCTGAAATCAAAATTGCACCGCGTAAGGGTGACGGAGGCCGATCTGAATTACGAAGGCAGCCTGACCATAGACGCCTCTCTTATGAAGGCCGCGGGCATCTTACCCTTCGAACTGGTCCGGGTCTATAATATAAACAACGGCGAACGTTTTGAGACTTACGCTATTGAGGGCCTGCCTGACTCCGGCGTTATCTGTCTTAATGGCGCGGCGGCCCGTAAAGGAGTGGTCGGCGACCTGGTCATAGTAGCCACTTACGCCCTTTACGGCGAAGATGAATTGGCGGGCTACAGACCGTGCCTTGTCCACGTAGATAAAGACAACCACATCGTTTGACTCCTATGAGGCAATTCATAAACAAGATTGAAAATCTATCCTTGGCCGGGCTTTTTATTCTCATCCCCATCTTTGTGACGATATACATTGCAACAGGGATGATAAATTTTATTGATTCAATCGGGGACATCCTCCCGAAGAAACTCAATCCTGATACCTATCTACCCTTCCGTATCCCGGGTCTGGGTATCATATACACCCTAATTCTAGCCCTGATTACCGGGCTTCTGGTTCGCAACTATGTCGGCAAAAAGGCCCTCGGCTACTGGGAGATGATCGTAGATAAAATCCCCCTGGTCAGGGTGGTCTACAGCGCCCTCAGACAGGTCGCGCAGGCCATATTGGTCAAGGGCGATACCCAGTTCAAGAAGGTGGCATTGATTGAATACCCCCGCCGGGGTATTTATAGCCTTGGTTTCATCACCGGAAGGGCCTGCCATAAACTGTCTGTAAATACCCATTCCCAAATGATCGGTGTCTTTGTACCCACAACGCCGAACCCTACTTCTGGATTCTATCTTATGGTACCGGAGGAAGATATCGTTAATGTGGATATCTCTGTTGAAGATGCCTTTAAGCTTATCCTCTCGGGTGGCATGGTTCACCCAAACTCAACCCCAAGTAACATCACTTCCCAAAGCGAACCCCGCGTTAAGTAGAACTAGTGTAGTGCGTCATAAGTCCTTTTACTTTGGTCGTCATTCCGGGCTTGACCCGGAATCCAGTCTTTTTGCCTTTCTGGATTCCTGCTTTCGCAGGAATGACGGTTTTTGATGCCAATATATGTAAAGAAACGTTGGACGCACTACACTAAACGATTGGTAACGTTCAAAAGGTGAGGCATC
Source organism: Thermodesulfobacteriota bacterium (assembly GCA_030017815.1). Classification (GTDB taxonomy): domain Bacteria; phylum Desulfobacterota; class QYQD01; order QYQD01; family QYQD01; genus QYQD01. Next base: position 13,685 of record JASEGX010000040.1, read on the forward strand.
AATGTATTTCGACCGATTGGATATGG
>JASEGX010000243.1 GCA_030017815.1 Thermodesulfobacteriota bacterium
TTGTGGCGGTCCCTGATGGCACCATTTCAGCATCTTCTCAACAGTTGGTTCATCTCCCTCGAAGACCGCCTCCACCTGCCCGTCACGCCTGTTTTTTACCCAGCCTTTGAGTCCAAGGCGGGTGGCCTCCTCTTGCGTGGAGTACCGGAAGAATACCCCCTGCACACGGCCATCAATTATAACATGCGCTCTTACCATGGCCTACCCCCCCCAAGATACTGAATATAGAATACAGGAGTCAGGAGACAGAAGCAAGAATGTAGATGGCAAACCTTTGACTCCTGAATTCTGAATTTTGAGTCAAGCCCCGATCAGCCTCTTAAATTCCTCTTCAGTCAGTATGGTCACTCCTAACTCCCTGGCCCTGGCCAGTTTTGAGCCCGGGTCCTTACCGGCTACCACATAATTCGTCTTGCGGCTCGCAGAGGAAGACACTATCCCGCCCAGTTCCTTGACCTTGTTTTTGGCCTCATCCCTGGAAAAGGATTCGAGGCCGCCTGTAAAGACAAAGCTATGCCCGGCAAGAGGCCGGAGACCAAGGGAAATAGGAGGGGTAGGAATCACCCCGGCGGCGAGGAGACGCCGGATCACGTCCTGATTCTTCTTTTCAGCAAAGAACGTAGTGACGCTGGCCGCTACCTGAGGACCGATCTCATCTATCTCCATGAGTTGCTCCATAAAGGCCTTTTCAATGGCCTCCAGGCTGCCGAATTTTTCAGCCAGGATCTGGGCCGTCTTTTCACCCACGTAACGGATACCCAGGGCATACAAAAACCTCGGCAATGAGGTTTGCTTGCTTTTGTCAATCGCGACCAGGATGTTCTCTGTGGACCTTGCGGCAAAGCGTTCCAAGGCCAGAATCTGCTCCTGGGTCAGATAATAAAGATCGGCCTCATCCTTAATAATGCCGGAGTCCACCAGTTGCGCCACTATCTTTTCACCCAGCCCCTCAATATCCATGCCTCCTTTTGAGGCAAAGTGGGTTATGGATTCCCTCACCTGGGCCGGGCAGGAGGTATTGGGGCAGCGAACGGCCACTTCGTCCGGCAGTTGGACGACCCTGGCTCCGCAGACCGGGCACCTCTCCGTCATGACAAATTCCTTTTCTTTCCCGGTTCTCTCCTCCGGGATGGATTTAACTACTTCCGGTATGACCTCACCCGCCCGCTGAACCAGAACGGTATCACCGATACGGATATCCTTGCGGGCGATCTCATCCTGATTGTGCAAAGTGGCCCGGCTGACCTCTGCTCCACCTATGTTCACCGGCTCCATAATGGCCACCGGCGTCAGGGTCCCGGTTCTCCCCACCTGAACCTGGATATCGAGAATACGCGTACTGGACTGGTTTGCCGGAAACTTATAGGCCACAGCCCACCTGGGACTCCGGGCCTTGACCCCGAGGCGATCCTGAAGGGCGAGAGAATCGACCTTAATCACCATCCCATCGATCTCATAGTCGAGGTCCCGGCGTCTCCCTTCGAGTTCCCGAAAATAATCGATACACGCCTCAATCCCTTTGTAACAGCGGATAAGGGAGTTTACCTTTATCCCCCACTGCGGCAGCGCCGTGAGTATCTCCCATTGGCTGGTAAATGACCTGCCTTCCACCATTCCTACACCATAACCAAAGAAATCAAGGGGGCGGCCGGCCGTAACCTTAGGGTCTAACTGCCTCAGGGAACCGGCCGCGGCATTACGCGGATTGGCAAAAGGCGGCTCGCCGTCTCTAATGCGCTGCTGATTGAGCTCTTTGAAGGCCTTAAGGCTTAAGAATACCTCCCCGCGTGCCTCAAGGCGTCTCGGGATAGACTCGCCACGTTGCAGTCTGAGCGGGATGGACTTTATGGTGCGCACATTCTGGGTTACATCCTCTCCGGTTACCCCGTCACCCCTTGTCGAGGCCGCGCCAAGCACTCCGTCTTCATAGACAATTTCTATGGCCAAGCCGTCCATCTTGGGCTCGGCCACGTAGTCAATAAGCCCGTCCATGCGCAGAAACCTTTTTATGCGCTGATCAAAGTCACGCGCCTCGGCCTCGCCAAAGGCATTCTCCAGGCTGAGCATGGGCAGGGTGTGTCTCACCGTACCAAATTTTTCCAGGGGCGCTGCCCCGACCCTCTGCGTAGGTGAATCCGAAGTAATAAGATAAGGATACTTTTCTTCCAGTTCAATAAGCTCGCGCATTAACCGGTCATATTCCGCATCGGAAATGACCGGGCTATCCAAAATATAGTAACGGTAGTTATGGTAATGGATCTCCTCGCGTAACTTCTTTATCCTTTCTTCAGTCACCTTATCTGCCCGAACCATGTCTCGCTCCTGCCAGCCGCAACATTAAACCTACTCTAATCTTATGCCCTCTTGTCTCAAAGATTTCAACCTATAATTTGTGGCACCTATGAAATATGCAGAAGGGTTCCCCGGCAGGTAGCAAACGCCCTTAAGCTCTTTATCTATGGTGACAAGATCAATTTTAAAGAATACCTGGAAATGGCTGAGACCTATTTACAAAAGGCTATAGCGGCTAAAAACTGATAAGAAGGGAGCAGATGTTCATATCGGACCATAGCAAAACTTTCT
>JASEGX010000244.1 GCA_030017815.1 Thermodesulfobacteriota bacterium
TGCCGCCCTTCTGGATGGCGCCTCTCTTTCGGACCTGTTGCCGGATATAAGGATTAATGGCGAAGAAAAGGGGGATCTGGTGAATCGGGAGAATTGCTACCTGCCGCCGATGCCGGAGGATACGGTCGCAACTCCTGACATCATTACCATTACGGCCATAGACCTCGCATCGCCGCAAACGCCCGTTCCAAATATAATATCAAGCTGTATCGTGGGTCAGGCGGAGACGGTCTATGTCTCACCACAGTCCCTATATCTGGCAACCACACGCTACCGGTATGTTCCGATGCCCCTTTCCGGCGACACGACCATTAGCACATCCGGCGCTGTGGGGATGACGGTTTCTTACACGAGCCCTGAGGTGGAGACCGATCTGCACAAGTTTTCGCTGGATGCTTCTCAACCGGTTTATAGCGGCTCCGGCGTGGTTCCGGGGCATCTTGGATGGGAGCAGGATAAGAAATCGTTCCGTATGGGAGAGAAGGACGGCTACCTCCGTATCGCTACGTCTCTGGGTGAAACATGGGACTTGAGCGCACAAACGATGCTGACTGTCTTAAAAGAATCCGGAACCGCAGGAGAAGAGCGTCTTGTGGAGGTCTCCCGCCTCCCGAACGACGCGCATCCGGAGCCTATCGGGAAACCTGGCGAACGGCTTTATGCCGCCCGCTTCCTTGGGGACAGGGCCTATCTGGTGACCTTCCGGGTCACGGATCCTCTCTATGTTATTGATCTAAAAGTCGCTGCGGCCCCGTATATCGCAGGTGAGCTTAATATCAACGGTTATTCGGATTATCTCCATCCAATCAGCGAAAATTTGCTTCTCGGGATCGGAAAGGATGCCGTTCCCGATACCGGAACCGGCGGGTGGGGTGATGGGCGCGGGGCATGGTACCAGGGCGTGAAGCTCTCCCTGTTTGATGTTCAGTATCCATCAAATCCGAAAGAGGTGAACAGCATGGTGATCGGCAAGCGCGGGACAGATTCGGACGCGCTGTTCGATCATCACGCCTTTGCCTATATCCCGCCTCTTGATGGAAAGCCGGCGCGCCTTGCCCTGCCGGTGAGGCTCCATGATACCGCAAACGAGTACCTCTCAGGTTTCCCATGGGATTATTATGACTGGACCCATACGGGTCTTTACCTTTTTGATATTGATGTGCAGGGGAAAACCGGAATCACCCTGTCAGGTCAACTGATCGCTGAAGAACGATTGGCTGACAAGATCTATGACTACGGTTACGGTAACGACCGGGCCATGATCTTAAATGACAGTACGCATTTCATCCATGAGGGGAAGGTCTGGTCGGCCTTGTGGTCTTCTGCTGCGCAGGCAACAGGTCCAAGATAATCTTCGGTATCACCAACACTACAGCTTTGATTGTGTATCCCCCCTTTTGGGGAATATCACGGCTGTTTCATTCAGCAATATCGCTAAATTTTGCACGCCACTCCCTGTGGAACTGAGTCAGGACATCAAGAAACCTATCTAAGTCATCCCTGCTTTCAGAAATCCATTGAGCGACATTTCTCCAGGATGTGTTCATAGAGTCCTGACGGCCAGTCCCTTCCTCATATGCCCTTTTTATTTCACGCATTGTGACTTCTATCGCATAATATTGTTTTGAATCCGGTCCCGGATAAGAGGTTTTCCTGATATCCCTTATATCCACAAACATAATGGAATATGATTGCTTCTCATTATTCCCATCCTTCTGGCAGGTTACCCCTGCATCTGAGACCTTACAGCTTTCCTGACCCCCGCGGGTTGACAGAGCAAATGTCCCATAGCTTTTGCCCGCCTTCTTCGACTCTTCTATCCTTTTCTGACGCTCTAACTGTAACCTGCGTTTTGTCTCTTCCTCTTTGCCCTTTGCCGCTCCTATCTGCTGCATCTCTTTCCGTTCTTCATCAATTTCCGTCCCGGTGAGGGGGAACGGTTCTTCCGAGTATCCTAATTCCATACCGTCATAACGCCAACCGTCATTACCCAGTGCAAATGCAGCATATCCATGCCCTCCGGCAACCATAAACCGTTTCCAGAAAGACGGCACCTCTGAATGGTACTGCCACGTAAACTTCGCCTGCTTAAACTTCATACCCAGATTCATCTCCTTAATCTCCGTAATCTTAATCTTTATATCCGCATTCTGTGATGAGATTAAAAAGTCTCCGGTTCCCGTACGTTTTAATGACTTTAGTTTCGAAGAAACGGCCTTGGCTGTTAAATTGCCATCCGTATCCCACATCCCCTGTGCTACGCCTTTCTCAAATCCTCCCTTTTGCAGACGGAAGGTAAACATGGCGTCTTCTTTCATGATGTGACTGTAGATTTCCTGTTCGGCAATCTTAGTGTCAATATCCTTATACCCGGCAAATGAGACCGGTGTCCAGAAAAGAGATAGACTCATTAACACTGCAAGAAAGTAAATCATCCCCTGAAACCTCCTTTTGTTTTTTCATCAGTAACCTGAGCTAAAATAACAACAGGATATTTTTTTGTCAAATGAAAGGCTAATTCTCCAGTTTCCTGATGGGGACACAATTTACTTGCATTTTTGCATTTGAACTGCAAAAAT
>JASEGX010000041.1 GCA_030017815.1 Thermodesulfobacteriota bacterium
CTTTTTACCTTACATACGGAGATTCCCCGTCCGCCGTAGGTCCGCCTGCGGCGGACGGGGAGCTTCAATGGCTCAGTCCTACTAACCGTTCTATTCCACCCCCAGAAGTTTTCCGGGATACAATATATCCAACAACTTACGAATTACATCGAATAATTCGACCCTGGACTTAAATCCAGCCGCAAGAAAGGTTTTTTTGCAGATTTTCAAGGCCATATATATCGCTTGACAGTCCACCGGCCGTGCAGTATAAAAACCCTATCCATGGGTTAAAGGGAACCCTGTGCGAATCAGGGACGGTCCCGCCGCTGTATTCGGGGACGAAACCCACCTTTAAAGCCACTGTCCGCCTGAGGCGGACGGGAAGGCGTGGGGAGTAGGCAGATCCGTGAGTCAGAAGACCTGCCCAGGACGTAAATAGAGGCCTTTTTCTTCGCGGAAAAGAAGGGTGAAGTCAAGCGGGTGCAGCCCTTAAGTCCAACTGGTGGGATTTAAGGGCTTTTTGTTTTATGCTTTCTTGACAAGACGGCATAGTAAAAAGCTCCAGTTGCAAGGCGCGCAAGTCCTAAGGAATGAGGCGTACTAATAGCTACGCCGCAGTGACGAAGGATGCCGCGCAACGCAGCAAATGGACTTTTCAGGAAGCCGTCTTTTTTGGAGGAGATGTGTCCAGGCCGATCCACGGTGGCAACATACGAAAAGTCCAGGATAACTATGGTCTGGATAAATCCACAATCCTTGACTTTAGCGCCAGTATCAGTCCCTTTGGCCCGCCCCGGGGCGTAAAAGAGGTCATCAAAAAATCCATAGATGCCCTGCCCAACTATCCAGACTCCGACTGTCTTGAACTGCGCCAGGCCATCGCCGAATACTGGGAGATTGACCCGGACAACTTACTCGTCGGTAACGGCTCTACCGAGCTTATCCATCTTATCACCCGCGTCTTGACGCCAAAACAGGCACTCATCCCCATACCAACTTTTACTGAATACGAGGACGCCGTTCGTCTCGCAGGCGGCAGATGTCTGTTCATCAAGGCCCGCCCGGATAAAGACTTCTCCTGGCCCATGGAAACAATCCTGGGCCGATTAGACCAGGCGGACATACTCTTTCTCTGTACACCCAATAGCCCTACGGGTTATCTCATGCCCGAGGCTGACATCTACAACATAATCCATGCCTGCAAAAAACATAAAATTGTCCTGGTCATTGATGAGACATTTCTCGATTTCGTGGATGGTGGCGGACAGCGTTCTTTTGTAAACCTTGCCGCCAGGCCGTCTAATATCATCGTCCTTCGCTCGTTTACCAAGCTCTACGCCCTACCCGGCCTTCGCCTGGGTTATCTGGTCGGCGGCAAGACCCTGGTCAGAAAGCTCAGTCGGATGCAGCCTCCCTGGATGGTGAATGCCCTGGCACAAGCAGCCGGCCTCGAGGCCCTTAAGGACCGCCCCTACGCAACACAAACTGTTGTTCAACTTAATCTGGAAAAAGAATGGCTTATAGCTGAACTTTCTAAAACTCCGGGGTTACTCCCCTACCCTTCTGCCGCCAATTTTATACTCTGCCGCATAGCCACCAAGAAAATCGACTCGGAAGCCCTTACCGACGAGATGGCCCACAAAGGCATATTAATCCGGAATTGCAGCACCTACCAGGGCCTGGATAAGCATTTTATCCGTGTTGCCGTGCGTACCAGAGAGGAAAATGCCCGGCTCATCTCGTCCCTTCGGGAGGTTTTAAATGGCCTTTGAGCTGATGATCGCCTACGGCCTGGATATTCTGATTGGTGACCCTATCTGGTTTCCGCATCCAGTCAGGGCCATTGGCCAGGGCATAACGGCCCTGGAGAGATACTTACGGCAGACTACCATTCCCCTGCGACTGGCAGGAGCTATTCTTACTATAACCATTGTGGGTTTGACCTACGGCCTTGTCTGGCTCATTTGCCATCTGGCAGGCATTTTTCATCCTTACCTCGGAAAGGCCATAGCCATCCTTCTTATCTTTATGTCCCTTTCCGTGCGTAGCCTGGCTCAGGCCGCTAAAAAAGTCTATTCCCCCCTTAAAGCAGACAACATTAATCAGGCCCGCAGACAACTCGGCCAGATCGTCAGCCGTGAAACCGCCACCTTAGATCGGGACAGTGTTATTCGAGGAACGGTAGAGACTGTAGCCGAAAATACGGTAGATGGCTTCATTTCTCCCCTATTTTACGCCATCATCGGTGGAGCTCCGCTGGCCTGGGCCTATAAGGCCATAAATACTCTGGACTCAATGGTCGGCTACAAGGACGAAAGATATCTAAGGTTCGGCTGGTTTTCGGCCCGGCTGGACGATATGGCAAACTCTATTCCCGCCCGCCTGAGCGGACTTATTATCCCCTTGGCGGCCTTCTTGACCGGCAAAGATAGTATTCAATCTATAAAAACCGCATTGGCCGATGGCCGGAAGGCGGAAAGTCCGAACGCCGGATTCCCTGAGGCCGCCTTTGCCGGGGCCCTGAATATTCAACTGGGAGGAAGGAATATCTACCAGGGCAAGATTACCAATCGTCCATTGATCGGCCAGCCTCTCCGGCCGAGACAAATAGAAAACATAAAACAGGCCATACACCTGCTGTATGCCACGTCTTTGGTGGCCCTGATGGGAGGGATGATTATTGTCTGGTTGTTGACATGACAGCGAATCAAACATCAAATTTTAACTTATAAGAGGTAATTAGAAAATGAAGAATCTGTTAAGATGTATAGTTATATTATTGGGTTGTATGTTTATAGTCTTGCCTGTGCCCATCTCTGCCCAGGAAAATGCCTTGGGGAGAAAAGCAGAAGTCCTAAAATCCCCTCAAAGGATAGTCTCTTTAGCTCCCACCCACACGGAGATTCTCTTCGCCCTTGGGCTTGGAGAAAAGATCGTTGGAGTGACTGACCGCTGTAATTATCCAGAGGAGGCCGGCAAAAAACCAAGGGTGGGTGGTTTTGCCAATCCGGATATAAACAAGATTCTTGCCTTGAAACCCGACCTCATTTTGGCTTTTGGAACGATTCAAAAATCAGAGGCGGAAGCACTCGAGAAAAGGAAGCAAAAGGTACTTTGGATTTATCCGCACACTGTTGACCAGGTTTTGGAGTCGTTTGAAAGGATCGGAAGAATTACAGGGAAAGAATTAATTGCGGAACAACTAAGGCAGAGCGTAAAAGAAAGGATTCAACGTGTCCAGGAAAAGCTTGGTGATATCCCGGAGAATAGAAGGCCGACCATCTTCCGGGTGATGGGCCTGGATCCACCGGGAACAATTGGAGGTGATTCTTTCCAGACGGACGTCTATCGTCTTGCCGGCGGGAAGAATGTCTTTGGCGATATCAAGGAGGACTTCTTCCGAATTGACATCGAGACCCTTATTAAGCGGAATCCAGACGTTATAATTGTCTGCGGCCAAAACCCGGAAGCAATAAGAGAAAGAATAAAAGACCAGAGAGGATGGGAAAAATTAACCGCAGTAAAAAACGGCAAAATCCTCGTTATTTCCTGCGATCTTATCTGCCGTCCCGGACCACGGATAGCCGAGACTATAGAGAAAATTGCCGGCTATCTTTATCCGGAGCGGTTTTCCCATGAGGCGACTACCGAATCGAAAAACAAGGGGAGTTAACCTGATGCATTATTGCTAAAAGTAACCTTATAGGCATTAAGTCTGTCAGATCAAGGAAGCCGGTCAAAGGCCGGCGCTGCCCCGCAACTGTAGGCAGAACGAAAGCCGCATTTAACGCCACTGTCCGTCTGGGCGGACGGGAAGACGCGGCCGGTAGGGAGCTGCAAGCCAGGAGACTTATCTGACAGACTAAAAAACATCCTGACCGAGGGAGAAAGGAGGTTGTTATGGGAAGAGGTAATGAGAAAACGCCATTCTTATGAGTTTGGTCTGGGAGAGGATGTCGGGCAGAACAAAATATCAAACTCATAAGGAGGAATTAGAAATGAAGAGGTTGTTAAATTGTGTTATTGTACCATTTGTGTGTTTATTTACGGTATTATCCACTCCGGTAGCTGCACAGGAGGATACCGGGGCCATAAAAATGGCAGAAATAGTCGTAACCGCCAGCAGATTGGAAGAACCCTTAAGGTATTCTCCCGATTCGGTGACTGTAATCACAGAGGAGGAGATTCAGAAAAAGGATAAGAAGACGGTTATCGATGTCTTAAGAGATGTTCCCGGTGTCTTCATCCGACAGAATAGTTCATTCGGCGGAAGTTCTTCCATATACCTGCGCGGCACCAACAATGCACATACGTTAATTATGATCGATGGCGTTAGAGTGGGCGATCCCATGGCCGGTGACGGAAAGATGAGCATCTCTCCCCTGTCTACGGATAACATCGAACGCATAGAGATTATCCGCGGCGCCCAAAGCGTGTTGTATGGATCAGATGCCATCGGAGGCGTCATCAACATCATCACCAAAAAAGGTAAGGAAAGGCCTGAGTTTTACTTGTCTGCCGAAGGGGGCTCATTTGAGACCTTCAGGGAAAAGATAGGGGTCAGCGGGGCAAATGATAAGGTGAGTTATTCTGCTTCCATATCCCGCCTGGATACTAAAGGTATCTCCAAGGCGGATGAAGACCTGGGAAATACGGAACAGGATTACTACCACGATACCAATATCTCGGGCCGGCTTGATGCCCGGCTTAGCGATACGGTGAAGGCAGGTTTTTCCGTTCGTCACTGCCGGTCAAAGATGGACTATGACGACACAGGGGTTGACGCGGATAAGGTTCAAGATTCAGATATCACCAGTCTATCCACAAACCTTGATCAGGACCTCTTTGCATGGTGGCAGCATACCATTAAACTGGGAACTACGGAGACAAAGAGAGAATATACTAAAAACGGGAGCTTTGACAGCACCTATAAAGGAACCACCAAGTTGGCCTCCTGGCAGCATAATTTCTTTATTCAAGATAAGGATACCATTACGGCCGGCTTCGATTATCAGGAAGAGAGCGGCGACGTCCAGAACCCGTGGGGGAATATTACGGAAAAGAAGGTGGATACCAACAGCCTCTTCATCCAGAACAAGTGGACTCCGTTTAAAGGCTTCTCTTTTACCCTTGGTATGCGCCATGACGATCATCAGACCTTTGGCGGTGAAGACACCTACAAAGGCGCACTGGCCTACCTCTATGAAGAGACAGGGACCAAAATAAGGACAAGTTACGGAACCGGGTTTCGCGCTCCCTCTCTCTATCAGCTCTACTCTTCTTATGGTGATCCGAATCTAAAGCCGGAGGAGAGCAAGGGCTATGACGTGGGCATAGACCAGGAACTGTTCGGGAGAAAGGTGTTGGTGTCTGTGACCTACTTCCAAACTAAGATTGACCAGTTGATTGACTGGAATTGGACTACCTGGAAGTATTATAACGTTGGTAAGGTCAAGACAAAGGGCTGGGAGACGTCGGCCTCTTTTAAGCCGCTGGCCTGGTTGAGTCTCGATGCCCATTACACCTACACCGGGGCGAAAGATGAGACCCCCGGAGGTACAAGCCAGGACAAGTATTTAATATACCGGCCGAAGCATACGGCAGGAGCCTCTTTAAATGTCAAACCCCTGGAAAAGCTGAACGTGAATCTCAATACTCAATATGTGGGTAAACGGTATAGAAACACGGGTAACACCGCTGAGATGCGTTCTTATACACTTGTAAATCTGGCGGCATCCTACGAAGTTACTCGGTGGCTTGAAGTCTTCGGAAGGGTGGACAACCTGACCGACAAGAAATATCAATCCATATATCAGTATGGGGAACCCGGTATCGGTATTTATGGCGGAATTAAGGCAACTTTTTAAGCCTGAGGTTTTGCTGATTAGTTCTTAGCCGACGTGGAGGAAGTTGTTGTACCATATTAAAATTCGAAATTCGAAATTCGAAATCCGAAATTCAGGCACTCTCCTGTGTCTCCTCTGCGTGATCTTTTGCGCCATGTTCATGGCCATCTCTCCGGCAGTTGCCCGGGGAGATGGCCTGCCGCAGCGCATCGTCTCCCTATCCCCCTCTATCACCGAGGCTCTCTTTCAACTCGGCCTTGCCGATAAAATTGTGGGCGTTACCACCTTCTGTCTGTATCCGGCTGAGGCCGCACATAAACCCAAGATCGGCACCGTCATCAAGCCGAATGTTGAAAGGATCGTCTTCCTTCAGCCGGACATAGTCCTGGCCACAGAGACCAACCCGCGGCCGGATATTGATAAACTGTCTTCTCTGGGTATACGGGTACTCATTTTACCCCCGGAGAAGAGTTTTGCCGATATCTGTCGTAACTTAAGCCTCCTGGGTAAGGCCCTGGGGTCGGAAAAGACCGCCGAATCCGTCATAAAGAAGGCAAACGAACGTATCATGGCTATAAAAGCCCGGCTCAAGGAGGCCCGGCCGGTAAAGGTCTTCTGGGAGGTGGGCGCCTCTCCGCTGGTCACCGTGGGGAAAGGCACTTTTGCCGATGAACTCCTCTCCATGGCCGGAGGAATCAATATAGCGCATAACGCACCAGCCCGCTACGTGCGTTACAGCCGGGAAGAAGTGCTCCGGCAAAATCCGGAGGCGATCGTGCTGGTCACTATGGGTGATGTCACGGCCCGGGAAGTCGCCTCCTGGCAAAAATATAAAGAATTAAAGGCCGTAAAAGACAGGCGGATCTATGTAATCGAGGCCCATCCGGTCTGCTCACCCACTCCTCTTACCTTTGTCCAGGGGCTGGAAAAGGTGGCTTCTTTTCTTCATCCTGCCTGCGTTAGGCCAGGCGCCGAGGTCTTTTAAGAGATGACTTATCGCCATACAAAAGTCTTTATAGCCCTCTTTCTTCTTTTTATAGGGACATTCTTGCTAGGCCTGGCCTTCGGCGGGAGTAACCTCTCGTTATCTTCAGTAGTAACTGCTATCTTCCAGCCGGAAAAGGATAGTATCGCCTCTACCATTGTCTGGCAACTCCGCGTGCCCAGATTTTTCCTGGGCGTCCTGGTCGGCGCCGGACTCTCCGTAGCCGGTTGTGTATTTCAAGGACTTCTGCGTAATCCCCTGGCTGAACCCTACACTCTGGGCATATCCGGCGGGGCCGCCCTGGGTGCGACCCTGGCCATTGTCTTTGGACTGCCGGGTGTCTTTGGCCGGATAACCTTACCTTTAGCCGCCTTCCTGGGCGCCTTTCTTTCTCTTTCACTAACTTATGCGGTGGCCGCGCGGCGGCGTTTCTCCATTCCCACCCTGATATTGGGTGGCGTAATCTTAAGCTTCCTTTTTTCCGCCCTTGTCCTCCTGATACTTTCCGTAGCCGATACCGATAAAGTTCACGGAACCATAATCTGGCTTATGGGCGATCTGTCCGCCACAGAGACCGGTATGGCCAGGGTTGCCGCTTTTCCCATAGTGAGCGGCATACTGATAATGATCCTCCTAGCCCAGCAATTAAACATCCTCACCCTCGGCGAGGAAAAGGCCACCTATCTCGGCTTAAACACCGAGTCTCTGCGCAAGATTTTCTTCCTGGCCGCCTCCCTAATCACCGGCGCCTGCGTGGCTGTTTCCGGCCTGATCGGGTTTGTCGGCCTTATCGTGCCTCATTTCCTGCGCCGCCTGGTCGGACCAAACCACAGGACACTTATACCGACCTCGGCCCTGGGCGGAGCCATCTTTTTGCCTCTCTGTGATACCATGGCCCGGACAATTATAGCCCCGCTTGAATTACCGGTAGGAGTGATCACCGGCATTGCAGGTGGATTAGTATTTATCTCTTTTATTCTGAAAACCAAAAGCTGGGAAATATTTTAATATGGATAACATCAAATATTCAGAAACCGGCCCATTTTCATTCGGGACCCATTATATTCCCTCCCCCTTTGATGGGGGAGTGTCGGGGTGGGGGTGAAAAAATGAACAATTCCAGACCATTCCCCCTCCCCTTAATCCCCTCCCGCCAGGGGAGGGGTAGTTTTCGGACAGAAACCAATTCGGATGCCTCCCCCTTGCTTAAGGTCACTGATCTGGTAGCCGGATACCAGGATCGAAAGATTATCGACAAAATATCATTCAGTGTGCTTAAAGGTTGTTTCCTGGGTATCATCGGCCCCAATGGCTCGGGGAAGACTACGCTCTTTCGGGTCATAACCGGATTTCTTAAACCATGGGGGGGTGAAGTCCTGTATCAAGGCAAAAACACGTCCAGGATACCTGCTTCGGATATCGCCAAAGAAATAGCCGTCATGCCGCAGGGTATGGAAAGCACCTTTTCTTTCACCGTCGAAGAACTGGTAGCCATGGGTAGGTTTCCTTATCTGGGACACCTCCAGAAATCAGGCGAAAGAGATCGAAATGTGATCCGTCAGGTTCTGGAACTGACGGATACAAAGGACTTCAAAGGCAAGAAACTCTTTGAGCTTTCCGGCGGAGAAAAACAGCGCGTATTCCTCGCCCAAGCCCTCGCCCAGGAACCCAAACTCCTTCTTTTAGACGAGCCAACCGCCCACCTGGATATTGGCCACCAGATAAGAATCCTGGATGTCATAAAAAGGCTAAACCGCAGCCAGGGAGTGACTGTGATTGTCGTCCTCCACGACCTGAACCTGGCCAGCCTGTATTGTGATCGGCTGATCCTGCTTAAAGACGGCTCCATCTACGAGGAAGGGTCACCCTCCGAGGTTATGACCTACGAGACCATCGAAGCCGTCTATGAAACCGTGGTTCTTGTTAACGAAAACCCGGTTACCAGGAGGCCCCACGTGCTTTTGGTGTCCATGGAGCAACAATGAACGGCTGCTACATTACATCCGGACAACCCCATAAGAAGGCCGCTGCCCTGTGGAGCGGCGGAAAGGACAGTTGTCTGGCCTGGCGGCTGGCTACGGAACAGGGTTACGAGGTAGCCACACTCGTTAATTTTTATAGTGGCGAACGCTCCCGCTCCCACGGCCTGCCCACTGCCCTTATCTGCGACCAAGCCACGGCCGTGGGAATGCCCATCATTCAGAAAGAGGTTAAGGGAAGCACTTACGAGGAAGTCTTTCGAAAAACGCTGGCGGAATTTAAAAAACAGGGCATTGAAAATCTGATATGCGGGGACATCTATCTTACGGAGCACAGGACGTGGCTGGAGCGCGTAGTGGGAGAAGAAGGACTTTCCCCGGTCTTTCCCCTTTGGCACAAGGATACCGGGGAACTTATGGCCGAGTTTATAAGAAAAGGCTTTGAGGCTATTATTGTCGCCGCCCGCAGCGATATCCTGGGCAAGGAATGGCTAGGTGGTCCGATTGATGCCTGTTTTCTGCAGAAACTGAAAGGCCTACCACAGAAAGTTGACCCCTGCGGCGAGTCGGGCGAATTTCACACCCTGGTCATCTCCGGGCCGGACTGGCCGGGCCGGCTGAAAGTTTTGGAAACAGCGCCAATCGAGGAAGATAAACATTATTTCTTAAATATCATGAGATGGGAAGTTATTTAGTTCATAACATTGGCTGAATGCGCCCCGACTGCCCTTGCGCGAAACTACGCGGCGGAAAGCGGCATAACGCGGCCTTCACCGGCGGCGCGCCAGCAGCGTCCGGTGGAAGGCAGTGCTAGTCGGCCCCTTGTTCTTCCACGGATAGATCGATGGTCTCTAACGCGATCTTTCCGTCAACACGAACCCCAACCACGAGGACTTCTTCGTCAAACATCGGCTTGACAATGTCGCTCATCATGCCCCGTGGGACAACAATCTTGTGTGCGGTTCCGTTTGCATCGACAACCTCAATGATGCCTTCCTTTTGTCTCTTGGCATCTGCCTCCAAAAGCATGCCCCTAATCGTGACGCGCTCGACTTCTGCCTCGCGCTGGGGTTTAGGACTGCTTCTCCGCATACGCTCACGTAACTCCCTCTTTGGAGTCGAAAGGGCGACGATATGCTCGGTTTGGTCAGACACACTCGTGAATCCGACAGCCTTGATATCTTGTCCATCGGGCGACAGTCGCTCGATAAGTCCGATGAAATTCGCCCTGTAAGACTCATCTGGTATCGCCTTTTCAATATCTGCCAAGTTCCCCTCGGTAATCATTGTGATGCCATCCAGAACGTCTTTCATTGTGTCCGCGGAGAAGTCTAGTCCTGGGAGTTCAAGCTGATTGCTCTTCCCCAACCTGAGTGTAACTGCAAAGCTTGCAGCCCGAGGCACAGAAAGGTAGAGTTCCAAGCCTTGAGCAAGGTCTTTTACCCTTCGCCCGGCCTCACGGAAAGCCCGCCCTAGTCGGCGCTCGGCGGTTCTGTAGAGAAGTGTCTCAAGGTCCTTTACACGCTGGATAAAAGCTTCGCTCCGCGCAATACCGAAGCCCACAGCATTCCCCTCAAGTGTCATTTGGAAATCGCCGGGAGCAAGAGTTACTCCTCTTACCTGGAGGTGCCGGTGAAAGTAGACATCCTCCAAGAGGTCACGAAGCTCGTCCGCGATTTCTGATGGCGGATTCCCCGCCAGTGCGGCAGCAATTAGTTTCTCCGCCGCGCGAGTCTCACCGACGTCCATGGCGAGGGTCGCCGCGCTGCGAAAGAGAACTGAACGAGACGGTTCAAGGGTGATCTCGCCCGCAAGCTTCCACGCTGCCGCCGCCTCGAGGTCGAACGCCTCTTTGCTCAGGGCAAGGTACTTGTCCGGATGTCCGGAGCGTTTTGCCTCATCGGCAAGATCAACCAAAGCCATAGCCTTGCGATGAAGATCGTTTACTTCTGTCATCGTTCCACCATTCTCGCCACAGGAAGTCCAAACTCTACCACGACAATAACGGCAGGAAGTTGACCATCAGACACCTTTGTCTGTTTGATCTTCTGCCGCACACGCGCTTCCAGTGCGGTTGAATCACCTTCCCGGATGCCAGATACTTCCAGCCTGGTTAAGCCTTGGAATAGGTCGACTTCGGAATCCCTTGGTGCGAGCCAGAAATCGAAACCTGTCTTCTTCTTGGATCGTTCCACGACCTCAAGTCCACATTTTTCAACGATGAGGGCGGCAATGCAGTACGCTCCATGCTCCGTAGCGTATTCGTCATCGTTCCACCAGCGTTTTGCCTGATCCGATGGTGGCAACCAGTTAATAATGGCTGATAGGGTGCACTTGCCGGATATCGCCATGGTTGTTGGACTTGAGTGACCACGCTCGTCCAAGCATACTGAAGCCGCCTCGGAAATGGATTTGCCAGCGGAAGGGGGAATACCAACACGGCCGGAAGCTAGACTATCCAACGCAATTGCGATTGAATCAGTCTCCGGTTTCGATAGGCTCATGTCTTTATCATCCTCGACTAACATTATATATTATATCGACTCGACTTTTTTCATCGAGACATGCGGTTTAGAGGTAATCGTATAAGAATTTGCTGAATAACACAATAAGAAAAAATCTATTTAAATATTAGAGAGATAGGGTCGATAAGACCAAGAACAACATCAGCTTCTCAATCAAGGGAAAGTCTACTTTTTGTTGAAAATATCAATAATGGATTTGGGAAGTCTTGACCATTGAGCATGATCATGTTACATGATACTGAGTAAGCATTCAGCCTTAAGCGCTCTGTTGACGACTGAATATATTTAAAAATAATAGGCCCTGTCGGTGATCCGCCTCCGGCGGATAGAATAGGGAATCCCGTGAGAACCGGGAACGGACCCGCCGCTGTAACCAGGGACGAAAGCCGCATTTAAAGCCACTGCCCGCCGCAGGCGGATGGGAAGGCGCGGTAAGTAGGACGATCTGGGAGTCAGAAGACCTGCCGACAGGGATTAGTTTCGCGGGAGATGGTAAATCCCCAGACTCTTGAAATAAGGGTTTGGGGATTTTTTTATTTCAATAAAGATGGGCTCGTAAAAAGTCAGCTTTCCCCTCTTTTGTCATTCCGGACTTGATCCGGAATCCAGTAATTTTAAATAGTTCTGGACTCCGGCTTTCGCCGGAGTGACGAGATTAAGACTTTTTACAAGTTCATCAATAAAGGAGGGAGTTTAATGGCAACACAGGTTGAACAGGCAAAAAAGAAGATCATTACCAGGGAGATGGAGAAAGTAGCCGGCGAGGAAGGCGTCTCTCCAGAGTACGTCTGTGAGATGGTGGCCGCCGGAAAGATTGTCATCCCGGCCAATCAAAATCACCCCTGTAAGGTAGTAGGTATTGGAAAGGGCCTTCGTACCAAGATAAATGCCAGCATAGGGACTTCGACAGATATTGTCGATATTGCGGAAGAAATAGAAAAGGCCCGCGCCGCTGAAGAAGCCGGCGCCGATACCCTGATGGAACTCAGCGTGGGCGGGGATCTGGACAAGATCAGGGGGGAGATTTTGCGGGCCGTGCGCCTGCCGGTAGGAAACGTGCCCCTCTATCAGGCCTTTTGTATGGCCGCTGAGAAATATGGAGATCCGAATAAGCTGGACGAGGAGATGCTCTTTGATTTAATCGAAAGACAGTGTGCCGATGGAATCTCCTTTATGGCCATCCACTGCGGCATTAACTTATACACCCTGGAACGGCTGGAAAAACAGGGCTATCGCTACGGCGGCCTGGTCTCCAAGGGCGGTACTTCCATGGTGGCCTGGATGGTAGCTAACAAACGGGAAAACCCGCTTTATACCCAATTTGACCGCCTGGTAAACATCCTCAAAAAATACGACGTGGTCTTATCCCTTGGAAATGGTCTGCGCGCCGGGGCCATCCATGATTCATGTGACCGGGCCATGATTACAGAACTGGTCATAAACTGTGAACTGGCCGAGATCGGACGAAAGATGGGCTGCCAGACTATGGTGGAAGGGCCGGGACATGTGCCGCTGGATGAGATAGAGGCAAACATAATCCTGCAAAAAAAGATGAGCAATGAAGCCCCCTATTACATGCTGGGGCCCCTCCCCTGCGATGTGGCCGCCGGCTATGATCACATAGTGGCGGCTATCGGGGCCGCCCAGTCTGCCCGCTATGGCGCTGACCTTATCTGTTACATTACCCCGGCTGAACACTTGGCCTTACCTAATAAGGCCGATGTAGTGGAGGGAGTGCGGGTGGCTAGGGTCGCTGCTTACATTGGTGACACCATTAAACATGGCGCGCGGGTAACCAGACGGGATATGGAAGTCAGCAAGGCCCGGCGCGATATGGACTGGGAAGGCCAATTTCGCTCCATGCTGTTTCCGGAAATTGCCCGAAAAATCCGGCACGATCGCGCCCCTCGTGATGAGGCTACATGCACTATGTGCGGAGAATTCTGTGCCAATAAAGGAGCAAGTCGAATCTTTGCCGGGACGTTGCGAAAAAGTGACAAATTATAGATTGACGCCTTCGTAAAAAGTCGGGGCCGTAACGCTTTAGCTGTTTGAAAAAACACATTATCCTGCAAGCTACACTTGAAAATCCCCCTTTATCCCCCTTTGCAAAAGGGGGAACTTTAATTCCTCCCTTTGGGAAAG
>JASEGX010000042.1 GCA_030017815.1 Thermodesulfobacteriota bacterium
CTCCCGGTCTATTTTTACCCAGACGTTTTCAAATACCTCAAAAAGTTCCTGGTATCGACCAATGGTTATTTCGTTTAACGTCTGGATAATCTTGTACATATTGACGGAAATGGCAGTACAGTTGGCCCTTATAAACGACATACCGAAACTGTGGCTGCCGACCAGGGCCTGTTCCATGTCCGTTATGATTTCTAAGACCTTGTTATTGGTACTTAAAAGGGTTTTAAAATTCAGATACCGGTTCGTAAAGGCAAGGCGAACGGCCTCAGGAGACTCTTTTTGTTCAGCCTTTTGAGTCTTACACACCCATAGCTTATTTAAAAACTGCTTCAATCCAAACATAACTCGATCAATTTCCCCAAGAATTTTTTAATATTATGAGATAGATAACGCCATTGTCAATGAATTTGTTTCCCGGTGAATTTGTTTCCCGGGAAGCGTCAAGAAAATTGTGTAAGAGGTCTGAAAAAACATAAGTTACTACAACATGTCGTGCTGAAACTCGTTTTCAGTATCTAATGATGTTAATGGGTTATGAGACCCTGAATCAAGTTCGGGGTGACAAAAAATAGGCTTTTCAGATCTCTCTGTGGAGGGTCTTCCTGAAAACGGCAAGCTTTTGCCCGTTTTGGCATAAACTTGCCAAAATTATATCTTTGGAGTTGCTCATGGCAAGCCGCCTATAAGTAATAAAAACAGAAATATCAATAAGTTAGCATAAGAAGAGCGGATTTTGGGGAGTTGGTATGACCCTTGCTTTATAGTGTAACAGCGGGGAGACGGACTATGGCTACCGAAAAGTTGGTTAAAGACTTTATGCATTCCCTGGAACAATATTACTACATCAAAGAGGAGGAAACAGTGCAGGATGCCCTGCGGCTTATGGGCAAGGCAAGGGCAGAAGGAAAACCCCTATGCCTCATTGTGGTGGGAGAAGAGCCTCCTCAAATAGAGACGATCAAGGGATTTGTTACACCCCCTGAACTTGTGTTTGGGCTGACGACCCGCTTTCTCAAGGGGGCTGAAAAGAGTGGGCCTATATTTTGGGAAGGACAAGTTGAGGCCGAATGCCTTGACGGCATGAACAAGCAGGTTAGGGAGATTATGGCTCCGATCAGGGCCTATGTGAGAGAAACCGAGATGCTTATGGAGGCTATTTTCTTGCTTAACAAGTATCAAGAGGATTTTCTCCCGGCAATAAGCGAGGAAGAGGTAGTGGGCATCATTCACATCCATGACATCCTAACCCACATTACCAGGCTGGCATCCGGGAAAAAGCGTGCATCGAAGGCACACATGGTTTCATTTCAGAAATAATAAAAATATAAAAGGAGGTGTGGCATGTCAAATGCCAAAAAGGTTAAGGAACTTATGGTTGAAATAACCGACTATCCGCATATCCCGTACTGGATGAGCGTGCGGGATGCCATCTTCATGATGCAGAGTGTTTATGCGGCCACAAGCGAACACCGCTTGCTGTTGGTGTTTGATGAAAGGTACCAGCTCCAGGGTGTTTTGACGCTCAAGGACCTTATCACGGGCATTGAGCCAAGATTTCTTAGAAAAGAGGAAACGCCCCGTTACCAGGGCCTTACACACCCTGATCGTACACGCCTTGCGGTCCTTGTAGAAGGGGCCTTTTCTGAAAAGTGTAAAGAGGAGGCCAAAAAGCCGGTGGGTGAGGTTATGACCCCGATTCGAGCTACGGTGGATGCCGATGATTCCATTGCTAAGGCGATCTTCGTCATGCTTCAGGCGGACGTCGACCTGATCCCGGTGATGGATGGCGGGAAGGTGGCCGGCGTTTTGCGTATGGGTGACGTTTTTAATGAACTAACCAAGATTGTAATAGAGTGAGGGGGTGTATGATGGCTGAAAAGCGTAAACCGATTGCTGCCGGGCCGGGTCTGCCGGAGATGCCTGAAGAGATTATGCTTTCTCCTAAGAAGGCCAGGCTGGACTGGAAGCGACTGTTTTTTTTAAGCTTAGGGATTGTGCTGTTTGTAATAGTTTATTATGCCCCACCCTGGCCGGATGCCGTGGATCCACTGGGAGAGCATTTTGTTCTATCCAAAGAGGCCAAGGGGGCGCTGGCTGTTTTTTTGTTGGCCGGTACCTGGTGGGTATTTGAGGTCGTGCCCATTGGCGTAACCAGTATTACCATCGGGGTGTTGCAGGCCCTTTTTCTGATCAGACCGGCTAAGGCAGCCTTTAAGGACTTTATGGACCCCTCGGTTATGTTTATTTTTGGCTCCATAGTCATCGGCATGGTCTTTACCAAGACGGGCCTGACCAGGCGTTTGGCCTATAAGATGCTGGATATCGTGGGAGAAAAGACCAGTATGATCTATCTGGGCTGCTTTGTGGTGACTGCAGGTCTGACCCATGTCATGGCCCACACCGCGGTGGCGGCTACCATGTATCCGCTCCTTTTGGCCATCTATGCGCTTTATGGTGAAGGTGACAAGCAGACCAGGTTCGGCAAGGGTCTTTTCATAGGTATGGCTTACGTGGCCGGGGCCGGGAGCGTCGTAACCCTTTTGGGTGCAGCCCGCGGCGCGGTGGCCATCGGCTTCTTTAACGATATCATGGGAAGGGATATAAGCTTTTTCCAACTGACCTACTACATGCTTATTCCCGGCTGGTTGATGGTCTTTCTCCTGTGGGGATATTTTATGGTCGCTCTCAGACCGGAGAAAAAGACTATCCCCGGCCTTCGGGAAAAAGCGAAAGAACTTAATGCCAAAATGGGAAAAATTACCGGAAAAGAGATACTGGCTTCAGTCATTGTGCTGGCGGTGATCTTCCTTATGGGCCTCCGGTCCTTCATTCCGGCTTTAAAGGCCATCGATAAAACAGCCATTGTTTTGGTTTCGACTATCATATTCTTCCTGACTAAAATTCTGGATATCAAGGACCTGGAAGAGATCCCCTGGAATATTATCCTGCTCTTTGCCGGGGCCATGAGCATCGGTTTTTGCCTCTGGGAGACGGGTGCCGCCAAATGGCTGGCGGTGAACTGGCTGGCCATGTTTAAAGAAGCCAACTGGTTTATCTTTGTCCTGAGTATCGCCTTCTTTGTCATGATTATGACCAACTTTATCATGAACGTGGCGGCTATTGCTATCTCGCTCCCGGTGGCTCTGGTGATTGCTCCTTATCTGGGAGTGGCCGGAGAGGTGATACTCTTTGCATCACTGGTAACCGCGGGAATGCCCTTCCTCCTCTTGGTGGGCGCAGCCCCGAACGCCATTGCCTACGATTCCAAGCAGTTTTCCACGGGCGATTTTTTTCTCCACGGCCTCCCGACCAGTGTTATCCTGATGGCCGTGGTGGCCCTGAGCATTTTCGTGATCTGGCCCATGCTGGGGATGCCGGTTACTATACCGACGACGCCTTAATGAACGGCGGTAAAGGCAATTATTAATGTGAACTGTTACAGTATGGATAATATACAACAAGACCTGCCGGCCCTGAGGGAAAAAATTATCCCCGGGCCGGGCAGGTCTATATAATGAAAATCCCTGACACGTCAAGGAGGGTGATATGAGTTATCTGGAGCGTCCCCGTATTATCCCGGACAACCGGACCGTCATGTCCCGTCAGTATAATCTGTCCGCGCTTTTTGGAAAATTGAGGGAAGTGGCCATAGATTATGGCAAGTTTGATATGGCCAAGACCCTGCCTGTAATGGTCGAGTGTCCGGATGAGAGCCAGGGTTTGAAGACCCTCTATTTCACGGCCACCTTCGGGACCTCTCCTTTTATTGGAGGAAAGTTGGCGGCTGAACTCGATACCAAGGCCATTGTCCCGGCCTCTCATCATGCCGAGAACCTGGTTTATGTAATGGGAGGACACACCGGTTACGACCGCCCGACCAAGACCTGGGGAAGGCTCTACCGCGAGAAGGAGGGTGGCTTCAGCTCCTGTTGCGGTAAATTGGCCGGTATTATCGGGCCTTATCTAAAAGAATACGAATACGCCAGAAACAGTATTAAACTCTTCAAAGAAAAGGGACGGCTTTTCCTTGAGGTTCCGGATCGACTCATGGGAATTCATAGCTCTGATGAGACCCATCCGGCCAAGCTGTGCCTGGAACCCTTTTTAATAAAAGGTAATTCGGGCTCAGAGGGGGCCATGACGGCAAACAGCCCGCGCTCGGTCGTTTTTGAAGCCCATCCGGACTTAAGGCAGAGGCTTGAGTCCAAGAAGCGGAAGATAACACGTGATCCCACACCCATAGGCGATAACCTTACAGGGGACTATTTCCATTTCCTTTGGGTCTCTTCTTCTCCGTTTCCTGATGATATCACGCGGCGATTACATCCCCTGATGCACCGAATCGTTTCCAGTGTAGACTATCCTCCCATGGTCACGGTGGCGAATGTGCATACCTGGATAGAGTTTAACCGATTTGTGGATGCCGTCCAGGCGATTCCGGATGTATTATCCACGGGGATCTTGGGTGTATCCGGTCTGACGGTCGATTTGTATTCTGCAAAGGGGCCTTATCATTATTCCAATATCTATTACCCCCAATATGGCTTTTTCAAACCAGCCGGACAGAGAGAGGGGGTGGTTATGGGGCCGTCTGAAATCGACCATCTTCTGGACTCGTATACACCTAAAAGAGAGAGGTACTCTGTGGACCGGATCCTCGAATACAATGACCGGGCAGGAGAGAAGGTCGAATTTTAGCCAAGGTTAAAATCTATTAATTTCCTGCTTGATGTCCGGGGAATTTATACTGGAAGGACCTTCGACTGGTGAGTTTTCAGCCAGATGTGGGCTTCAAGGATAGAGGTTCCGTAGGATCATTAGGCAGGCCTTCAGGCATAGGCCCCCCCCTCGATCCACCTTTATGTTATATTTGTTGAGCTTGTGTCTCAAGGTTCGAGGGCTGATGCACAGTATCTTGGCTGCTTGTTCCTTGTTGCCTCCAACCCGATATAGCACATCCAGAATGGCTTTTGTTTCAGCTGTCCTCTTAACCTCTTCCAGATCCAGCATACGGTGAGGCTCTTTAAAATGCCATAAAAAGTCAGAGGGTAAATGTTCTATGCTGATCACCTCGTCATCGTTAAGAATAAACACCCTTTCCAGAAGATTTTTCAATTCCCTCACATTGCCAGGCCAATCATACCGGCAGAAGATGTCGATGACCTCTGGTTTCACCAAAGGCTTTGGTTTTTTATACTTGGCCGCTAATTGATTCAGAAAGCGATCCACCATCTTGGGAATAACGTTCTTTCTCTCTCTCAAGGCAGGAATATAAATGGGAACCACGTGAAGTCGGTAAAAGAGGTCTTCTCGAAATGCCCCCCCCTGTTTGACCTTATCTTTGAGGTCCTTATTGGTGGCCGAGATAATACGAACGTCTACCTCGATTAACTGATTTCCCCCGATTCGCAGGAACTGTAAATCTTCCATGACCCGCAAAAAATCTACCTGATTTTCTTGTGGTATTTCGGAGATCTCATCGAGAAACAGGGTTCCTTGGTCAGCCATCTCAAAGCAGCCCTTTTCCCGACGTATGGCCCCGGTGAAGGATCCCTTTTCATGCCCGAAAAGCTTATCCTCAAACATCAGGCCGGAAAGAACGCCGCAGTTTACTGATATGAAAGGGTTTTCAGCCCTGGGGCTTTGCAGGTGGATGATTTTGGCCAGCAATTCCTTGCCCGTGCCACTCTCCCCTGTGATGAGCACATTCACATCGTATTGGGCTACTTGATGCACCACCTTCATGATAGAGCGCATGGCATCAGATCCCAGGATAAACTCCTGCATGATCGATTCCTGGAGATGCTTTATATAGGGAGATGGCAGTTTCACAAGCTTCGTAGCTTTACATCTGGAGATACTAGAACCTAAAGGCCTAAATGCTCAATTGTATTGTTTATCACGAACACCTGTGAGTGTCAAAAGTTCTTTCGCGAAATGGCAAATTTTTGCCTATTTTGGCACAAACTTGCCAAAATTATACGTCCGGGTCGTCCTTTGCGAGGTGCCAACAATGGACAAAAGCATCTAATATTAATAAGTTAGTATTACACAAAATAATTCTTTGGGTTTGGTATGGCCTTTGCTCTATCATAGTATGGAGAAGATAGGATATCTCTGCATAATAGAGGAGATAATTAAAAAACGTGTTGATGATACCAGCAGCATGGCGTATCATGGTTTTTCAGGCCATTTTGAATGCCCCTCCCCGCGGCTTGCTGCGGGGCATCAGACTAAAGAGATTAAAATCGGAAAAAATATCATGCCCCGGTGTAAGAAGTGTGGGACAAAGGGCTGGTTGTTGAAATTGGAAGAGAAAACAGGATTGTGCCTTTCTTGCAACGCGGCTTTTACAGAAAGCGGCAGGCATTTCACCGAAAGGATAATAGAAAATGTAAATTTGATAGGACAGCCTGATGACCCGAAGGCCATGGCATCCCGGTGTGATAAAATAGAAGAGAGTGCAATGGAGCTGATCTTACTCCATAAAGAGTATTCTCTGGAACCTGGCTCAGAACTGCTACATCTGGTGAGGCGGTATAGAGAAATTAAACAAGAGGCGTTGAGCAAAATACAAAAATGATCGTGCCTATCTCTCTCCTGGAGCAGGCTGCGTGGCAAGAAGAGGAGGCTTAAAGATGCCTGAAGTTAAAAAGCTAAGAGAGCTGATAATTCCCCTTACAGATTATCCCCACATGCCCCATTGGGCCACCTTAGAGGAGGCTATGGTTTTGTTGAACTTTGCCTATGAGACAGGCCATGACACTGTTTTGGTCTTCGATGAGTTCTATAAATTAATGGGCGTGTTAAACCAGAGGGAGATACTGCGGGGCGTCCAGCCAAAGTTTGTAGAAATTTCCTTAGAGGGAGTCCCTGTCGAGCGGGAAGACCTTATGACAACCGCTAACCCCGGTCAATTGAAAAAGCCCATAAGGGATTTTATGTTTCCTTTCGATATAATTGTAGATATTGAAGACCATATCCTAAAAGTGGCCGATCTCATGCTGCAGCACAATATAAGCCTGTTGCCGGTTACGGAGTCGGGAAAGGTGATCGGGGTAGTGAGAATGCATGACATATTTCACGAGATTACCGGATTTATTATTAAGTCTAAAAAGTAATAGGTAAGGGTCAGGCACGGCCCGGATATTTTTGCTATACGGTCTGAACTCACGATTTTGAGAGGTTCCAGTGCGGGGAGTACGTGATTTATTAAGCATATTTAGAAGGGCCAAGAAAAAGGCCGAGATTCCTGAGGCACGCCCCAGTGATAGAGAGTTATTCAAGGAGAGATACCTTTGTTTCCAGAAACTACTCTCTGGAAACAATGCCATCCTGGAGATAATGGCCGATATGGAAGAAAAGCTTTCCGGGGATTATATATTTGATATTTCTTATGTGAGATCTACCTGTAAGAATATGGTAGAGAAGGTTCAGAATATCATACAGAATCTCGATAAACTCTCCAATGGAAAATATCCTGGTCTATATGATGCGTTTAAAAAGATTAACTCGGTGATCGAAGAGTCCCTTACCAAGGAGGCGGAGATCCCGGTAACGGATTATATTATACCCTTTGAACAGGCGACCAAGGATATGGTAAGTAGCGTAGGCGGTAAAAATGCCAATTTGGGGGAGATCAAAAATAGGCTTAATCTACCAGTCCCTGAGGGCTTTTGCATAAGCGCTTATGCCTTTAAGAGTTTTATGGATCATAACAAATTAAGAGATAAAATTATTCTATCTTCGGTTGATATAGGGGATATAGTAGGACTAACTGAGATAAGTAAGGAAGCACGAGAGCTGATTATGGAGGCCCAAATCCCTCCTGATTTAGAAAGAAGCATAACGAATGCCTACTTGGAACTTAGCCAAAAGGTGGCCCACAGGGTCAGCGCACTGCATGCATCCATTCGAAGCAGCGCCATCCATGAGGATGCCCATTTCACCTTTGCCGGTCAATATGCAACTGCGCTGAATGTCGTCTCAGAGAGCCTCATAGCAAAATATAAAGAGGTTATCGCCAGCTTATTTACCGCAAGGGCCATATTTTACTATAAGAGTAAAGGCTTCCAAGAAGAAGATATGGCCATGGCCGTTGGGGTAGTTGAGATGATCGATGCTCAGGCCAGCGGGGTTATGTATTCACGTGATCCCACAGATGCTGGAAGGTATGCCATTATAATCAACGCCGTTTGGGGCCTGGGAAGCTATGCCGTAGAAGGAAGAGTAAGTCCCAATACTTATGTGGTTTCCAGGGATACGGACAGGACCATTTTGGAGAAAAGCGCACCAGTGCAGCGAGTTATGCTCAAATGCAGTTATGGGGCGGGTGTAGAAGAGGTTGAAGTTCCAGGGGAGAGACGGGGACAACTTTGTTTGACCGATAATCAAATAAAGACCCTCGCTGAATATGCCCTGGTACTCGAGAAGCACTATGGGAAGCCACAAGATATAGAATGGGCCCTTGACCAAAACGATAACCTTTTTATCCTACAGGCCAGACCTCTCAGGATTTTAGCGGAAAAAGCAGAGAAGCCCATTCCCACAACTTTCCCGGGCTATAAGGTTCTGATTGATAAGGGCCAAATTGCATGCAAGGGTGTTGGCGCGGGTAAGGTATATTTGATTGCCAGGGAGGAAGACCTGAAGAACTTCCCGGAAGGGTCCGTGCTGGTAGCCAAACACACCTCGCCCAAGTTTGTCACTGTCATGAACAAAGCCAGTGCCATTATTACCGATGTGGGTAGCCGCACAGGCCATATGGCATCGCTTGCCAGGGAGTATAAGGTACCGGCTATCCTCAATACCGAGATAGCCATGAAGACCTTAAAGGCCGGTCAGGAAATAACAGTTGATGCTATCAACAGAAATATTTATGAAGGGCGCATAGATGAACTTATTGAGGCCGGGAAAAGGGAGAATCCTTTCAAAGACACCCCTGTTTTTGAGATATTAGCCATGGTATTAAAAAGCATAGTTCCCCTGAACCTAATATATCCGGAGGATGAGAGGTTTAGGCCAGAATTTTGTGAGACGTTTCATGATATAACGCGTTTTGCCCATGAAATGGCGATGGGTGAGATGTTCAAACTGAGTGATAGCCCGGATATAAGGAGGGGAGAGGCTGTAAAACTGCAGGTAAAGCTTCCCCTTGAGATATATGTGATAGATTTGGGTGATGGTGTGGAATATGGTTTGGACAAGGTCATCATTCCCGATAATATTCGTTCCATACCGATGAACGTTCTCCTGAGAACAATGATGGCCCTGGAATGGCCGGGTCCTCCGCCTTTAAATGTGAAGGGCTTGCTCACCGTAATTGCTCATACCACTATGGAACCTCAATCTCAGGAGGCGTTATGGGACCCCAGCTTTGCTGTAATATCCAAGGAATACATGAACTTTAGTATAAGGCTGGGCTATCATTTACAGACCATCGAGGCATACGCTGGTGATAATATAAATGATAACTATATCCACTTCTTATTTAAAGGTGGCGGGGCTTCCCTGGATAGACGTGCCAGAAGGACACGACTTATAAAAGAGGTTTTAGAAAAGATGGATTTTAATGTTGATAGGACTGGAGATGTCTTAGATGCCAGGGTTACCAAGTATGACCGATCAACTATTGAGGAAAAACTGGGCACGTTGGCGCGCTTGACTGTATTCACCAAACAATTAGATATGACTCTGTTTAACGAGGCCATGGTAGACTGGTATATTCAGGAATTCATTAAGAAACATTACACTGCGGAGTGAAAACAAGCTAAAACTTAACACCCTTCGGGTGCATTTACAGCAAACCGTATGAACCTAATCTGTAAAATAGGCGAAAATCACGGTCATTTCTAAATTTGAAATTGACGGTTCGGATGCTTAAAGTGGAAGATGTTCCAAACGGAATCAATGCCGCAATAGTGGGCGGGGGTCGCGCCTGTAAGGCCCTTTTGGAGTTGTTGACAGGTGGTGTGCTCAGGCAAGTAAAAATGAATATCCTTGGTGTCGCAGATATAAATGAAGAGGCCGCTGGTCTCAAGTATGCCAGAGAAATGGGTATATTTAGTACCAATGATTATAAGCTGTTTTACGGACTTAACGGCCTTGATCTGATTATTGAATTGACGGGAGATAACGAGGTCCGGAAGGCGATTATGGAAACCAAGCCATCCCATGTGCAGTTGATGGATCATATCAGTGCCAGGCTATTTTGGGAGATCATGGAAGGCGAGCAAAAATTAAAGATACAGAAGGAATTGGCAGAAATCGCGAATTTTCTACGGGTCGTTATCAATGGTATTAGAGACCAAATTATGGTTGTTAACAGGGATTACCGTATAAATGAATTAAACGAAGCGTTGGTGAAAAGGATAGGTAAACCGAAGCATGAGCTTATTGGTAAATATTGTTATCAGGTTCTTCATAATGTGAATAAACCTTGTGATATGCCCGATCATCCCTGCCCGGTACAAGAAACACTCAAAACAGGCGAACCTTGCGAGGTATTGCATACCCATTTTGAAGGGCGTAAAGTTAGATATTCCAGGGTGATAGCCTATCCAGTGTTGGACGATCAGGGTCGTGTTACCCAAGTGATTGAAATGGCAAGGGATATTACCAAATGGAAACAGAGTGGAGACCAGATGTATAATGTACAAAAGTTGGCGTCCCTGGGAAAGTTGGCTTCCGGTATGGCTCATGAACTCAATAACCCGGTGGCGGTAATCCTTGGTTTTAGCGACCTTCTCTTGGAGAAGATGGAACCCGGGAGCAAGAATTACGAGATTCTCAAAACCATAGAAAGACAAGCGCTTAACTGTAAAAGGATTGTTGAATATCTTTTAAGCTTTGCCAGATATCCGGAGAAAACCGAGTATTCTACCAATGTAAATATATACCTTGAAAGGGTCCTTTCTTTGGTTGAGGATACTTTGATTGCAAGAAAGATCATTTTAGAGAAGAACCTTGCCGAAGATTTACCAAAAGTAAGGGGGGATTCCGGACACTTACAGCAGGTCTTCATGAATTTAATTATCAATGCCGTTGCCGCCATGGAAGGAGGAGGGGTTTTAACTATTTCCACCAGGCGTAATGACCATGGTAACAGAGTAGAGATTCTTTTCAAGGATACAGGGCACGGTATTAAAAGGGAATACAGAGACAAGATATTTGATCACTTTTTCACCACAAGAAAGGTAGGGGAGGGGACCGGCTTAGGGCTCTCGGTCAGTTATGGCATAGTGACCAAGTACGATGGAGACATAACCTTTGAGACAGTAGCTGAAGAAGAAAAAGACCAGGAGAGACGAGGCACTACCTTTACCGTGTCCTTGCCTGTTGCTCATACGGCAAGTGGGTAAGTATCCGGAGAAGACCCGGGCATTGTGCCGACGGGAGATAGGATCATTCCGAGGTCCGGCATACGATGAAAGCAAAAAGCTATCTCGGTGAGAAATATTTCAATATTAGAAGGGCAGTCGTCCTACTGGGCATTCTGACCTTGGTGCTTCTGGTGGCGGCCTTCTATCTGGGTATACTCTCGGCCCGACACATGGCAGGGATCATCCGTGAAGATTTCAACCAGCAGCAACTGGTGTTGGCCAAGTATGCCGCCAACCGGATGGAAAACAGTCTGGATTCCATCAAAAGGGAGCTTATGCTGCTGAACCTTTCTCCATCCGTTCAATATCTGGAACCGGTCTCCTGGGCCAGGCGCATGCATAACACCTTGTCCGGTATCAGCAAGGATGGGGTACTGGAGGTAAGACTGGTAGACGGCAAGGGCAAGACAGCCCATCTGGTCGATAGTCGCGGGGCATCCCATGTCATACAGGGCCATTTTGCAGATGCCGGGTGGTTCAAATGGGCTGTTCAACGGCAAAACAAGAATCGGGTTTACGTCGGTGAGATTACAAGCAAGAGCGAAGAATATCCGGATAAACTTGTTATGCACCTGGCCACCCCCACGTATCAGCAATCCGTTGATGAGGCCCACCCTGTGTCTACCGGCCGCCTATCCGGCGTATTGATTTTTACCATGGATGCCAGCCACCTGGTCAGGAACGCTGTTCAGGATATACGGGTCGGAAAGACTGGATATGCCTGGGTTATAGACCATCGGGGGATGTTTCTCTACCACCCCCAAAGGGATTTCATCGGAAAGGATGCCTTTACCGTCCGTGCCCTGGAAATGCCCAATATTTCGTTCGAGCAGATTAATATGATTCAAAAGGAGAAAATGCTCAAGGGCAAGGAGGGAACCGGATGGTACGTCTCCGGGTGGCATCTGGGAGTTGAAGCAGATATCAAGAAATTGATCGCCTACGCGCCGCTTTATCTGAAACTGGGATCCACTACCAAGTTGTTCTGGTCCGTTGCCGTAGTTGCACCAATGAGTGAGGTTGAAGGTGCGATTCATTCAGTCTACATGCGCCAGGTCCTCATCCAGGGGGCCATTCTTTTTGTCATCATCTTAGGCAGCGTGTACGTAATAACTTTTGAGAGACGCTGGGCAGAGGCGCTGGAAGAAGAGGTAATGAAGAAAACCGAAGATCTGAAAAAATCCATGGAGGAACTGAAAAAATCAGAAGAGAAATACAAGACCCTCGTGGAAAGTGCAGCGGACCTCATCTTTACCGTGGATGTAAAGGGGGACTACCTGTCGATGAACAGGTGCGCCGCCGATTTCTTCGGAGGGCATCATGACGCCCTGGTAGGCAAGAACATGCGCGATTTTTTCTCTAAAGAGAGTACAGAATTGCAGATGGATTTTGTCGGGCAGGTGTTCAATACGGGAAGGAATGTAGATGTAAAACATCCGGTGAAAGTTGGAAAACGTGACTATTGGTTTACCAGCAACTTCGTGGCCCTTAAGGATGAAACTGGCAGGGTATTTGCCGTTCTGGGAATCTCAAGGGATATTACAAAGAGAAAGAGATTGGAAGAAGAACAGATGTATAATACAGAAAAATTGGCGTCCCTGGGAAAGTTGACTGCCGGTGTGGCCCATGAGATCAAGCAACCACTGACGGTAATCCTTGGTTTTAGCGATCTTCTCTTAGAGAAGATGGAAACCGGCAGCAAAAATCGTGAAGTCCTTGAAACCATAGAGCGACAAGCGCTTAATTGTAAAAGGATTGTTGAAAGCATCCTGGGTTTTGCCAGATATCCGCAGAAGACCGAGTATTCTACTGACGTCAATGCAAACCTTGAAAGGGTGTTGTCCGTGATTAATGATATTTTAATTACAAAAAAAATCACTTTAGAGAAGAACCTTGCCGAAGATTTACCAAAAGTAAGGGGGGATTCCGGACAC
>JASEGX010000245.1 GCA_030017815.1 Thermodesulfobacteriota bacterium
GAGGTCTCCACGATATTGACCGTGACAATATCCCCTATGCTTCGGGCCCGGCAGTCACTAAAAATCTTCACCGGCATATTTTGGGCATAGATCGCCCCTTCCAGCCTATGCGGCTCCGGAGAAGGCATATCGGGAGCAACAGAAGACATGAGCGTTTTATCTTCAGGCATCATGCCTGCACAGCCCGCCAGAACCATACTCAGAATAATAGTAGTCATAAACCGTCTCAAGCTATTCATAGCTCCATCCCGCACTTAAAGTTCCAACTGAACGGTAGATACGTCTATGACCCGGGCATAGACCTCCTTCTTACTCTTACTGTTACGCACCCGGATCATCTCACCCTCTGCCCCCCCTTCCATGGCCTCTCCCTGGGCCCTGATTAACAACGTCTCTGTGTCCGCTATTATTGCCACCCGATCTCCCTTTTTTATGATGGGGGTGAGTTCGACCATGTCCCGCTTAATAATTTCTCCGGCCCGCACCGAGCTGACCAGTCTCTTGCCGACCGCCTCTCTTATATCGCTTATGGCTGCGTTACTGATCCGTGATATATCCCGGCGCGCCATAGACAAATCGTCTTCCTGTATAACCTCGTGCCTTCGCATGGAATGAGCCATACAGACCACCTCCCTATAGATATCAATATGCCCAAAGATGCGTGCCTTTCTTACTTCCCGCCCGTTAACCCTGAAGACCACTCTCAAGGCCGTATCCCCCATGTATGAGCCGTTCGGCGGTGTCACTTCAAAAGTAAACTGGCTGCCCGGCAGCGCTATTACCTCACCGGCATGCACACGCGAGATAACCACATCTTCCCTGGGCCAGGGCATGTGCGCATAAATAAAATCTCTGTAAATGGACTCAATGTTTTCCTGCGTAAGGGTATAGGGAGAGCACGCCCCCCCACCTTCTCCGGATAGGGCGGGCGCGGCTTGTAACACGCCCAGCACAATAAGGAAGGAAAGGCCGATTATACCGATTGTTGTTGTTTTCCTCATAACCATTTACTACTGACCCCTAGATTCTATTAACCCGGCATTTAACTACTTGTCATGCCGGATCCCCAATCAAGTTGAGGACAGGCCTGATCCGGCATCCAGTTCCTTCTGGATTTCAATTTCAGGGCTGAAAGCTGATCGCTGACTGCTGAAAGCTGCATTACCTATCTCTTGAGATTATTCGCCAGTTCAAGCATCTGATCTGAGGTCTGAATAGCCTTGGAATTGACCTCGTAGGCCCGCTGGGTAATGATCATGCTGACCATCTCTGACACGACGTCCACGTTGGAGACCTCCAGAAATCCCTGGGATATGGTCCCGAACCCCTCTGTTCCCGGGTTTCCCTGAATGGCCTCGCCTGAGGCCTCGGTCGGCCGCAAAAGATTTCGCCCCACGCTGAACAGGCCGGCTTGATTAGGAAAGCCGTACAAAACAACCTGCACTGAACCCAGTTCTGTGCCTGCCGCATCCGAGGCTACCAGCCGCCCGCCGGAATCGATGGAGATGGTTACCGTCCCGGTGGGCACGGCAAATTCCGGCTGCAGACGGTCACCGTCTGAGGTTACAACATAGCCGTCCCTGTCAAGTTTAAAGGCGCCGGCCCTGGTATAAACTTCCTCTTCATTGCTGAGTATCTTAAAGAACCCCTTGCCTTCTATGGCCCAATCCAATTCGTTCTTGGTCTGGTTATAGTCACCCTGCGTAAACAGTTTTTGTACCGCTACCGGCCGGCAGCCCATGCCGATCTGAATACCGGTGGGCACTGTTCCTCCGGTAGCGGTTGTCGCTCCGGCCATGCGCAGGGTCTGATAAAGCAGGTCCTGGAAATCCGCCCTGCTCTTCTTAAACCCGGTAGTGTTGACATTCGCCAGGTTATTGGCAATGACATCCAGCTGAAGCTGCTGTGATGCCATACCGGAAGCCGCTGTCCACATACCTCGTAGCATATAATGCTACCTCCTCTCAGAGTCAGGCCGTAGGCCTGTTTATGCTTTATGTCAATTTTCCGACATCATTGATCGCGCGTGAGTCAATTTCATCAAATAGCTGGATTATTTTCTGATAAGCCTCATAATTTCGCTGCACCTGGATCATCTGAACCATCTCTTCCATGACGTTGACATTGGACTGTTCCAGATAGCCCTGCCTGACCTGTGTCCCGTCGGCCGGGATCTCATTGGCCTGGGGATCTTTTAGCCGGTATAGTGAATTTCCCACCTTCTCCATTACGGATGGATCATCAAAATTAACTACAGCCAGGCTATCCGCCTCGGCCATGATCCCATCCCCGGCCTGATCCATGGATATGCCCCCCACCTCGTTAATCTCAATAGTTGTCCCATCCAGGGTTATCGGCCCACCCTGTCCCATAACCGGGTAACCCTGCGCGGTAACCAGCACATTGTCGCCATTAAGGGCAAAGTTTCCGGCCCTTGTATAGCGGATCCCATCGGGGGTATCTATCTTGAAAAAACCTGGGCCGTTTAGGGCTGCGTCCAGTGGATTGCCGGTCTGTTTGACCTCTCCCGGAGC
>JASEGX010000043.1 GCA_030017815.1 Thermodesulfobacteriota bacterium
TATAGAGCAGCTTTACCACTTATGCACCTGTCCAGTTTTCCCAGACCAGCTCTGAGATCATGGATGCGCTCTAATTTTGGCCGCAGATGAACGCAGATTGTTAAGATTTTATAATTTCAGAAAATGACTATCTGCGGGTATCAGCGAAAATCTGCGGCCTAATCAATTTAGAAGGAGGCCTACGGTTATGGATAAGTATGAATGCATAGTCTGCGGCTATGTGTATGACCCGGCCATTGGAGACCCGGATAACGGAATAACGCCCGGCACCCGGTTTAAAGACCTCCCCGATGACTGGACCTGCCCGGTCTGCGGGGCCGCAAAGGATCAATTTAAAAAGCAGTAGACAAGCAAAACGCCACTAAGACACCAAGCCACTAAAACTAAGATTGTTCCTTTGTGTCTTGGTGCCTTGGTGGCAAAAGTTTTTCTGCGGACTCTGCGTCCTCAGCGGTGAAAAGGCCTAATAATGTCGTTGTAGTGTTAACCGGAGCGCACGCTGTGGATACCCCAAAACGGCAAGGCAGGAACCTCAAACGACAAGTCCTGGAACTCCTTACCTCGACCGATCTTAACCCGGCGCTTGATGAACTCTGCCGGTTACCGGCCCGCCAGGTAATAAACCCCCTCTTTTCCTTCCTGTCCGGCGCTGATCCGGCCGTGAGATGGCGCGCCGTTACAGCCATGGGGATGGTTGTCGCCCGCCTGGCTGCAAAGGATATGGAAGGGGCCCGCGTCATAATGCGGCGTTTAATGTGGAGTTTGAATGACGAATCCGGGGGCATCGGCTGGGGCGCTCCTGAGGCCATGGCCGAGATCATGGCCCGCCACGATGGTCTGGCCGGGGAATATGCCCATATCCTGGTATCCTATGTCAGGCCGGAGGGAAATTTCCTGGAGCATGAATTACTGCAACGCGGCGCCGTATGGGCATTGGGAAGGCTGGCCCAGGTGAGACCGGACTTAATACAGGATTGTATCCCTAACCTACTGCCTTATCTGAAATCTGAAGATGACACGGTCAGGGGACTGGCCGCCTGGACTATGGGGTTGCTTCGAGCGGAAACGGCCCGCTCACTACTCGAAGGTCTTCTGGCAGATAATGCCGAAATCCAGCTTTATCTGGATAATGAGATTACCGTCCGCCGGGTAAGCGCCCTGGCCAGACAGGCATTGTCAGCCCTTGGTAGGCAGTGTTGACAGGGTCTTACCACACTGCCTGCAGACGATATATCCCTGATTATTTCTATCCAAATATTAAAAATCTCACGCTATCTCCAGGATCCAGGCCGCGCTCGGACCACTCCCACTCGTAGCCGACACTATGGGTAACGGCCAGGATGCCGCCCACAGACTGCTCTTTCCTCTCATGGGTATGGCCATAAAGGACAAGTCCAACCTTGGGAGATGATCTTATGACCTCTGCCGTCCTGCTGTTTCCGGTGAAGGCATTGAGAAAATCCCAGGAAGGATCATTTTTATACGTCAGCAACTCACGGAAAGGTACGTGGTGCAGCACGACCACGATGTGATCGACCTTGTCCTCCACGCCGGCGATCTGCCTTTTGAGAGATTCGTTCATTATGCCGGCCACCTCGGCGTCTTCCATGGAACTCCAGTTGCAATAGACAGCGTCCATCCACCGCCTGCCCCCGAATTTCTTGGCCCGGTATGCCTTATCAGGGATTTCCCTGTCCAGTCCTTCGTTTCTGAACGAATAGTCGTACCAGCCGCAAGTTCCCACAAAAGCGACATTCCCTATCACATAAGGTTCGAATCCAATGTAGATGAAACCATTCTCCTTGGCCAGCCTGGGCAGAGTGTAACGATATTTTTCTATGCTGTTTTCCTCTTCGTCCTCCACCCAGAGGTCGTGGTTCCCCGCTACGATTAATTTTGGACATGTGAGATCGGCGTATTTTCGCAGAGCTTTCTCAAAATGGCGCCGATTGGCAGAGACGTCTCCGCAAACAATAAAAATGTCCGGGGGTTCCCTAAGGAGAATCGGCGCCTGAATCTCCGGCACTCTTTCGTTTTCAGGAGAAACGTCGGCGTGAATATCGGAGGTAAAAGCGATCTTCATGAAGAAAAAAGGCCGTTGTTCTTTTTGGCTTTCGCCGTGACTTTTTTCGCAGTGGTTTTCTTCGTTTTCACATCTGTCATTTTTGCCACTATTTGCCCTGCCGTCTTTTGTATGCCCTTACCAGCGGGGGCTTTCCCATCGTCTTTCCCTACCGGTGTCATACAAACCCTTACCTTAACGGAATTTTCTATAGTGTGACATTGTTTGTATATGAATTGTCTCGATGTTTCAATATATTTTATCATCTCATCAATCTAATACTAACCCAGTATCACTCATCGGAGGCCAAGGGAACCGGTTTGGAGTGAAGGGAGTTGCGGTGGTGATGGAATGGGTGTGGATGGTGAGGGATTAAGAAGACCTTATCGATGGCGGAATAGGAAAAAATAATGGTCATGACTAGAATAGCGTATAAAAGTATGCTAAGTTTTAATTGCGCCCCTTATTTTTGATGGTTAATCCAGGGTGGGTATTTTAATTGACAAATTAAGTCTGCTTTAGCATTCTATATAAAAGCTGATATCCTCTGTTCTAATCCTTTTATAACTGTTCAGCGGGCAGAGTCGACAGAAAAGCCATAAATTGACACTGGTGGTTTGAAGACAACTGTTATGCGTAACTTATTTTTGCCCCTTTTTCTGTTTCTATTTTTTCCTTTCAGTTGCTGTCTTGCCGCAGACAACTGCCGTAATTGTCACACTAAACCAGGCGAGTTGATAAAAATCACCCGTAATTTAGAAAAACCCGGGATTGAACAATCCTCTGAAACCAAAGGCGAAGGTTGAGGCGGGAAGGTCGCTCCGTTGGAGCGGCATGAGCGAGTTTTTGTGGACAGCGAATTCCTTACAACTACTCATGGCCAAATTCCTTGTGAGGACTGCCATGGGGGTAATAAAGACGCTCTAGATTTTAAAAAGGCGCATCAAGGTATTACAGCCGACCCCACATTTCCGGATCCAGGCAAAACGTGCGGTACGTGCCATCCGGAGATAACCAGACATAACAGGAATAGCCTGCACATAACCCTTGCATCGTATAAAAGGATTATCGGTCTGAGGATAAATAAAGAAGGCGGGTTGCCGGAAAAGCTGGGGCCGGCCATGGAAGAGCACTGTCTGTGTTGTCACGCCAGTTGCGGGCAATGCCATGTAAGTCGCCCTCAGTCCGCCGGAGGGGGCTTGCTGGATGGTCACTTTTTCCAGCGGCGCCCGCCCATGGAGACCACTTGCGTTGCCTGCCACGGCAGCCGCATCGGTGATGAATACTTCGGTAATAATAAGGGGGTCAGCGGGGACATTCATTTTACCAAGAAAAGGATGCACTGTGTTTCCTGCCACGTGGGAGACGAGATGCATGGTGAAGCTGAGACTGTATCCGGCCGGTATGCAGTTAAAAATGGTCCGCGCTGCGCTAATTGCCATCCGGACGCCATTTCTGACCAGTCGAAGATAACGGCCCACAAAATCCATAAGAACCGGGTAAGCTGTTATGTTTGCCATGCGCAACCCTACAAGAATTGTTATTCCTGTCACGTAGGCAGGGACAGCAAGGGGCTGGCCTATTACCAGGTTGAATCATCAAAACTGGCCTTTAAGATAGGTCTAAATCCCCAAAAAGACGCGGCACATCCTTATAACTATGTTACCGTGCGGCATATCCCGTCTTCACCCGGGCTTTTTGCTTTTTATTTACCCCGCGCTATGGAAAATTTTGATTCTATTCCTACCTGGAAGATGGCGACGCCACATAATATCCAGAGGAAGACGTCACAAAATCAGTCCTGTAATGCGTGCCACGGCAACCCTTCCCATTTTCTGACTCTCTCTGAGATAGAAGAAAAGGGAAAAAAGGCTAATGAGTCGGTTGCAGTGCCGTTCAATTTAATACCGGAACTACGTAAGTAGAAGTTCCAGAAAATACATTCTAAGGAGGCGCTAAATATGGAAAGATTCCGACGGTGTTTTATGGTCTTATCGGTTGTTGTTCTTTTTGTAGCCGGTTTTTCATCCGGGGCTGCCCTATCGGCTGAATATAAGACCGCCGATGATTTTGTTCAAGCCGCCACGGCGGAGATTAAAGAGGTTTCTGTGGCCGAGGCCCATGATATGATAGCCGGAGGTAAGTCTCTGGTTATTTTAGATGTAAGGGATCCGGACGAGTTTAAAAAAGGGCATATACCTGGCGCTGTCAATATATCACGCGGCGTGCTGGAGTTTAAGGTGGCTAAAGAAATACCGAATCGCGACGCGGCTATTCTTGTCTATTGTAAGGTAGGCGGCCGGGGAGCCCTGGCAGCATATACATTAAAGCAAATGGGTTATAAAAACGTTTTAAACATGGCTGGTGGTTGGGACAAATGGCTTAGTGCCGGCTATCCCGTGGAATAGGGTATCTCTAGGGGCCTGTCTATTATTTACCCCGTTAGAGAACTGCGTTCTCTAACGGGGTTTACATAGAAGAAATCTATAGTAACTTATAATCTTAGGAGCGTCCTCAATATCTTCTAAACCATGCCTATTCGGAGGAAAGGGAGTGCTGCCGGTTCATGCGCTTATATGTTGACGCGGATGCCTGTCCCAGAGCCATTAAGGAAATACTCTACCGGGCGGTTGTCAGGGTCAAGGTTCCGCTGATTATGGTTTCCAATCTGAATCTGCAGGTTCCGGACGCTTCCAATATCAGCGGCATCAACGTGCCCGGCGGCCCGGATGCGGCGGATGATAAGATTGCCGAGCTGGTGGAAGCGGGCGATCTCGTGGTGACCGCCGATATTCCGCTGGCCGACCGAGTGGTCAGCAAGGGCGCCGTGGCCCTGGATCCGAGAGGCGACTTTTATACCGAGGAAACGATCAAACATCGCCTTGCGGTGCGAAATCTCATGGATCAGTTGCGCAGCCAAGGCGCCAACACGGGTGGCCCCGCCACGTTTAACCTCAAAGACCGGCAGGCTTTCGCCAATCAATTGGATAAATTTTTTGCAAAAGGGCGCGCAAATGGGGACTTCCTCTAGTTTTCCAGTTTACGAAAGATCACTGAAGAAGATATTGCATTTGCAGTAAAAAAGCTTAATCATAGACCAAGAAAGTGCCTCAACTACCGGTCTCCACATGAAGTGTTCTGGCAGACATCAAATGGTGCACTTACAATTTGAATTCACGATAAAACAAGAAAAGCATATTTACATGACCGTTTCGTCCTTATTCCCGTGCGTAGGTAGGATAGCCAGTTGGAAAAGGATGTCATCGGACTTGAAGGAGGGAATATTGTAATTTTTATTTTTCTGCAGGAGAAGCTTGACTTTTGTCAACTAAAGGTAGCGTCTTGTTCGGCACCGGAACTACGAAATGTGGCATATCCCATTAAATAAACCAGCGAAGAACAGAATCCCGGATAACCAACCAAGTAGATGCAAATACCAATCATTCTTACCTCGTTGACTGTTTCGGTCGACGAGTACCTCCCAGTCGATCTCACTCTTATAAAACAGGTCAACATCCTTCCTGAACAAACTAAAGAAACGCCCACACAGGTAATAATCAATGGTTGCGTGCAAGGAAATCAGCAGGATCCCAACCGAGAATAGCCAGATCGAAATATTTACGCCTGTTGTATTTGGTTTGGCTGCAACGTAGGCTAGTGATGCCAGAAGTGCCCCCGAATTAAGAACAAACAGGTAATTAGTTATTCGCGATAACGTAGCCTGCTCGAATTCTCTGTGACCAGTCCAACATTCTTTGATATATTGGATTTTGGCATTTCGATTCACTTCTTCTTTAATCTCGTTGTATTTCATAATCTATACCTCAGAACCAAAATCTGCTCACTCATAAAACTATCTGATGCGG
The DNA here is from genome assembly GCA_030017815.1 of Thermodesulfobacteriota bacterium. GTDB lineage: Bacteria > Desulfobacterota > QYQD01 > QYQD01 > QYQD01 > QYQD01. The sequence goes on from JASEGX010000043.1 coordinate 5,929, forward strand.
GAGAATTCTGGTCAAATCACCTTACCCTATAATTCAATTCCTTCCAAACTTCGCTCTCGCCTGCCCAACATTGTATATTATATCGACTCTACTTTTCTCGTGTGTGGCTGTATTAAAAGCGTAAAGCGCGAAAGCGTAAAGCGGGACGTTGCGTAAAGCGGGACGTTGTTGAAATTTATCACTTTTAAAGTGTAATTCACTGTTTTCAACAACGTCCCGTTCACCTCTCCGTTCACCTCTTCTATCGAAGAAATCTATAGTAACTTATAATCTTATGAGCGTCCCACTCCCACACACATGCGATATTTGATGTCTATTATACCCCCAAGACAGATCGCTCATCGAGAAGCGGCGATAAATAGCCTGTGAAACCAAGGAGAAGAAGACAGACTAAGGTTGAATCCTTCGATGACAAAGGCCTTAACATACCGCTGGGACTGCCTGCATGTCTGATGCCAGGATAATCGGAACAAAACTTATAAAGACTTTGCAGTGCCTCTTTGACCTTGTCATGCGGCCAATCGCCGATTTGATTACAGAGAGCACCCAGCGTTCCGGGGTTGCCATAAGTTGTAGAAGCCAAGCCTTCGGTATAGTTGCTTGCTTTGGCGATACAGGTCTTGAGGTCCGCTGCATCCTGAGTGCGGGCATAGCGGTCGAAGGCATGCTCGAAGTCCTGAAGAAGTCCGGTCAGATGCCCGTTTGTTGAATTTAAGCGCTGAAGCTCGGAATAGAGGTTTGCAAACGACCACGGGAGCAGAAAACGCAACTTGAAGGGGTCGTCGAGGCGATAACGAAGGTTATACTTGCTTATAAATTGCCGCAGGAGCTGTTTGAAAATTTCCGGCTCTCCTGGGATGTCATAATCAACAATAACATCGAATGCAGCTTCAAGAAATTCTACGATTGCAGTTTCGTCACGAAAATCAGTGCCATTCAGGGCACAAAATGCATCATGGGCTTTGTCGGCGTCATTCTGGATTTCTTCAAACAGTGCGTCCTGTGTCGGCAACGCAAGGAATTTTTCCGCAGCCTCATAGAGGTCGTTAAACAGATCAGGCGGCGCGTTATCATGAGCAGCCAATGGCTCCCAAATTTCTTCAGGAGTATATTCCCAATGATTTCGCAGGCTGCCGCTCATAGTTCGCCTTGAAAAGCGCGGTGAAGCAAGGATTGGAACAAATCTGCCAGCCGCTTCCTACTGGCGGTTTGTGCAGCCTGCAAGGCACGAATTTTGTTGATGTGTTCGACAACCTTAACTTGTGATTCAAGCGGTGGAAGAGGTATTAACAGGTCTCTCAGTATCTCCAAATTCAAGTTCGCGCGTGCTGCGTCAGGTGCTTGAGCCAAAAGAATGGAGCGCCGAGTACGAAGGACAAACTCAATATACTCTTTGAAACAATACTTTGGATTAACCTGGATGCCGACTATGCTGTCAGTACAATACATCGGAACTTGCAGGATGGCAGTAGCACCAATAGTTGCGCCCACAATGGCAAAAACTATTGTCCCGGCAGGGAATTCCTTGCTCACTGCCTTGCCACGCTCGTTCAGTGTCTGCCGCCAAGTAGAGAGCAAACCGTCACTATTACTGATATCGCCGGTTTGTATGAAAGGGTACTCGCCATCAAAGTAGGACGGATCATTACGAGGACGGGGCGTAAATTTCCCCCTCTCTAGCTTAGCTATATCGCCAAGTTTAGCAGTTGGCAACTTTTGGGCATTAGTATTAGGATCACCATACCAGTTAAAGAAGGCGGCGGCGATAGTCATAGCTGTAAGGTCGTCTGCATTTGTGCGAAGGAGTTGTATTGCTTCCACCTCGTCCAATATTTGAGAGATACGCTCCTGCTCAGATATTGGTGGTATGGGAATGCTAAGTTCACGAATTGCATCGTTAGTGATTGCCTTCTGCGTGGCACCAGTACATAATGCATTTTTTCGCTCTTGAAACGCCTGTGACTTCAGCCAGTACGAAACCCAACGGCTATTTGTCCCTTGTTTTGGCCGTAATGCAGCAAAACCCGTTGACCAAATGTAGTTGCTTTTTGCCCCGGTCACGAGCACAACTTTATCTGTCGACTGCATACGGGCAAAGAGAATATCGCCATCCTTAACTACCAGATCAGCGCGTGAGGGGCGATCATCAAAGGTTACTGATACGGAAGGCAAAACGTCATTGCCATCAACATCGCCCGTCGATACGTAGAAGCGCGTGTCCATGAACGTATTTACTCGACTGCCGGTTAGCTGGCACGCCTTGAGCAAAGGCAGCATAGGCCACCTACTCATTTTTCCTGATCCTTCCCATAAGCGCTGTCGTACGCTCAGCTATTTCTTTTTCAATGCAAACAATATCTTCGAGAATTTTCTCCGGCGGATCATGATGAACGGATTCAAGTCGAATCGGCTTGTAGCGTCCCGCCATAAGCTGCCACCCGTTGTCTCGAATGCGGTCAATAGGAACATTGAAGCTGTTCGGTCCTTCCTCACGGTTCGCCCACTTGGCGATAATATCAGGAATGTCGTTTGCCTCAATAGGCGCACGTTTATCGTCCAAAGATAAGCCGTCGGCTGTCAGTTCGTAAAACCAGACTGATTTCGCAGGTCGACCTTTCTCAAAAATAAAGACAGCAGTGCCGACGCCAGAATAGGGTTTGAAGACGCCGGATGGCAGTGCGATAACGGCCTGAAGATCACAGGTTGTGAGTAATAGTTCCCGCACCTTTTTATCTGCTTTGCCTGAGCCGAAAAGAACGCCATTCGGGACAATAACGCCAGCCCTGCCGCCCTTTGCAAGGTGGTCAATGAACCATTTGAGAAAGAGCAGTTCAGTGTCCCGTGTTTCGAGGCCTATGTCGGCAAGGATACTTTCCTTTTGTATCTTTCCGGCAAAGGGCGGATTGGCAAGGATAACATCGAACAGTTGTCCCGGATATTGCCCGCTTTTGGTTGTGGTCAGCGGATTGTGGAACTCGATATGCGCTTTTTCGAGCTGGTGCAGGTACAGATTGAGTATTGCGATCTTGACCATGTTGGCATCATTGTCGAACCCGGTGAAGGCATGCTCTTCCATGAATTTCCATTGCGCGGGCTTAAGTGCCGTTCCATAATACTGGCCTCGCGCGAGGTCAGCAGGCTTCGTGTTATTTCTCAGTATGTGATTGTACGCCGATATCAGAAACCCCGCCGTGCCGCACGCGGGGTCGCAGATGCGTTTGCCGGGCTTCGGGTCAACCAGCGTAACTATGAGGTCAATAATATGTCTTGGTGTGCGGAACTGTCCGTTAGTGCCGGATTGGGCGAGCTTGCTGAGGAGGTATTCATACATGTCGCCCTTGATGTCCACGCCGTCATGAGCGGCAAGATCCATCTCGTGAATACTCTGGATGACTGCCCGCAGAGTCGGTCGTTCGTATATCTTCAAAGTAGCGCGGTTAAAAAGAAGCTTGCCCGTCTCTGAGAGGCCCGGAAGCTCATGGAACTTCTCGATGGCATCACGGACAGCATTGAAGAGTTGGTCTCCGGTAAGGGTCACGAAGTTGCCCCAGGCATAGCGTGCCCATTGTCCGGAAAATATCCGTGTGTATTTCTTGTCCATAGAGGCCATAAGTTCATCGCGTTCGCTCAGCAAGCGGAGAAAAATGAGATACGAAAGCTGCTCTATGGAGTCCATCGGATTGTTGACGCCGCCTGCCCAGAGAATGTTCATAAGCTGGTCAACCTTTTGGCGGAGGCCGGACGAATAGAAATTTGAGCCGTTTGTTATTGAGTTTATTGTTTGAGGTGCGGCCATAAATCAAATCTCCTTTATCAACTCGCCCGGATTGCGGAAGCCAATCTTGATTGTTTAATAAGGCTGGACTGACGGAGGGCCTCGAATACTGCATCCCGGTCATTGAATTTTGCCAGCGCCTGCACGCCGCCGAGCCGGGTAAATTGGCTTCCGCTGAATATAGAGAAATCACCCTGCATAAGTTTATCAAGCGAGTCCCGATCATCGGCCACGAGTTCTGCCGTAGCATTCAGCCATTTCTGCTCGCTGTACCGAAGATTAAAGCGTGCGGCAATGGATTCCACAGTGTCGGATACGATCTGGTCCTTGCTCGGCAAAGGCTTTTTGCCAAGCGCATTATACACAAAGGCCGGTGTGGGAGCAGGCACTCCGTAGGCGACGACCAGTTTGTCCGGAGAATAGAACATTTCGGGCTTGTGGTAAAACCGCTCCTGCATAACCGTTTCTATCGCGTCATCATCCTCAATCTCCACCGCCTGAGCAAGCTCATCATCGGATGTGGCAAACTCCTTGAGGTCGCGTTCAAAAGAACCCCTGAAGGTCATGACATCAACCTTTTCGCCGTTTGGACCGACTATACGCACTTCCTGGCTGACTACCCGATCCGTCCCTTCCCATATGGGGATTGATCTATGGCCGAATTGCTGAGCATCGTCTGGGCCAGGATCATTTATAATACCCTGCCCGTATGTGGCCTCTGGAAGCGGATAGCGGACGCCACAGGATGATCCGGATGCGCCGCCGCGAGGACGGGGCAGTACAAGCGGAATGGAATAATCGTATTTCTCCTCAAAATACTCGGCTACACCGCAGAAATCGAGAAGGAAAAACCATTTCTTTTCATACTCTGTATTTTCGATGACAAAGGTATAGCGCCGCGTCCCACGCCCCTTGATTTGAATATACTCGGTCGGCGAAAAAACAGGCCGCATGAGAACTACATTTAACAAGTCACGACAGTTGTATCCGGTTGAGAGCATATCCACTGACACTGCAATACGCTCAGCACGTTTGCCGTCGCGGAATTCCTTTGCCAGCGAGGATGAATCAGGAATACGCGAGGTGATCGTTAAAGCTATGCCGGGCCTAATACCATTCAAAATTTTCGTCAATGTTGTGGCATGGGACTGGTTAACGGCAAATATAATAGACTTGCCGACATTGCCATCCGGGGCCTTTTGGCTTTCACGAAGGAATACTTCGCACATCACCCGATTGCGATGCGGCGTAAAAATCTTGCGCTCCAGATCCTGAATCTTATAATTCTCCTCCTTCTCGTCTACCGTGACAGTCCAGCCGGCCTCTTCAAGAGACTTTGTAGTAATGTCAGTACGAACATCCACGATTTTGGGCGTACAAAGAAACGGCCCTTCGGGGTCTTTGGCTGCGTCAATGATGTCATAACGGAAGGTCGGTTCACCAGGCTCACATCCGAAATAATGATAGGTGTCCCGCAACTGCCGGGCCTCAAGGGACTTCGGGTTTTCCTGAGCGAGTTGCTGAATATTCACGTTTTTCAAGTATGCCTTTGGTGTAGCGGTCAGACCAATTCGGGTAGCCTGAAAAAACTGGACGACTTCGCGGGCATCTCCGTAGATTGACCGGTGCGCCTCATCGTTAATCACAAGATCAAAGTAAAACGGGGTAAATTCCTGCCGGTATCGACGATCAGTCATCAGTGACTGGATCGTGGCCACAACAACAGAAGACCCCAACAATTCACCTGTGCGACGAGCTGTTTTGTAAATGACTGGCTTATACTCGCCGAGGACGACATTGAAATCCTCCATCGTCTGTTTTGCCAATTCGATACGGTCAACAATAAATAAAACACGCTCAGCATTGCGGGTTGCCAGAAATCTCCGGATCAATGCAGCGCAGAGCAAAGTCTTGCCTGTACCCGTGGCCATTTCGAGAAGAAACTTGCGCCGCTCCTCTTTATCAAAGAGGTCGGCTATAGCCTCCATGGCGTTAATCTGATACCCGCGCAATTTCAAATCAGGTCTCAGGCGGTAGAGATAGTCAGGGGATACGACCTCGGATCGAAGCTCCCGTGGAGGCTGCAGATTCTTGAGGCGCACCCGCTCCAGATCCTTCTGCGATGGCAGTCGTTCAATACGATATGCATCCTGATGTTCAGCTCGTTGGAGATTCCAGAACCAATGTTCACGGCCATTGGAAAGGATAACAAAGGGCGCACTGCGGTTTTCAGCATAGCCGCGCGCCTGCTCCTTGGCGTCATAGGGGTCTAAGTCCTCACGCTTAGCTTCGAGAACACACAAAACACGGCCCATGCTGTCTTTCAGAAGGTAATCAGCTCTGCCGGTGGGCGTATGGTGTTCGAACTGGACGTCCTGTGAATTGAGTAAATCCCAGTCGCTATCTGTCAGAGCCCTATCGATCAGGACTCTTGAAAAGGCTTCTGGATGATGGATGCCATTTTTATTTCTCATAACGAAAACGGTGCCTCGTCCTTGGGGGACTGTGGGGGACGGTCATGCTTTGATGCAATTTATCATTCGACCAGATTTAATTGACTGTCGAGAGCTAATCTTTCTCCCCGCGCTACTGCCCGACTGACAGAAGGCTGGACCATGCCCAGCAATTTGCCAACAGCAGTACCTTTCATCCCCAATTCCTTAACACACCAGTAACATACCAGGCCCCTGGCCATCACCCGCTGTGGCTGTTTGCCAGGACTCAGAATCTCCTCTGGTTTCATTTCAAAGATTTTCGCCACCCTAAAACAAGAAAAGCATATTTACATGACCATCTCCCTTATTCTCCTTATTCTCTCCTTATTCTCCCCTTATTCTCAGCGTTGTTATTCATGGCTTGGTGAGATACTTAGATATCAGCTTAACGTAATCTGTGATAACAAAATTAACCGGCCCCTTATAGTCGAACCGACCTAGTCCATGATCATGCAGGAGGCCCTTTCCAGCGAGGCCTATGCATAACTGTTGTGAAAGGTGACTGGAAACGTTTAACTCTTGTGCCACATCATCTACTGTCACGGGTTGTCGCTTTTGAAATTCAATGTGCATCTGCTTTTTGGCCATGTGCGACAATACCGATATCTCATCGACTGACAACGATGAAACAACGTTAAAAACATACGCCTTCTCTTCTAACGTTTCTTCACTACTTATTAGTCCATTCATCCAAATGTTCTTGTAGTACTCTATCTTTCTATCATCATATGATTCTTGAGATTTTTCGAAATACAGGTAAGTCAAATCTGACACACCTTGGTAATTGTACTCTATCTCGGTCTGCCTGCTGCCCAAATAGCATATCGCCTTATAAAGGGCATATAGAGCGCGCATTATATTTTCTTGTTCTCGTCTCGCTTTGTTGTCAGAAAGAGCTTGATCTATGGCACCAGCAATACCAGTCGGATCGATATTTTGTATTGTTCGAATCAGACTAGGGATTTTGTCGTAACGGTCCGAAGCTCTGCCCATTAATGACCTTGACTCACCCGATCTGGCAATCTTTTCCTTAAATTCCTCGAACGTCAGAGTCCCGCGTTGAGAGATCATCAGTTCATGTCTTTCCG
>JASEGX010000246.1 GCA_030017815.1 Thermodesulfobacteriota bacterium
GTATGCTATTTTAGGTATCTTTATCCTGGCTGCCCTGCTTACTCCTACGCCGGACGTTGTAAATCAGTTGCTTATGGCCGGCCCTCTTCTCGTGCTCTATGAATTAAGTATTTTTTTGATATGGCTTATGGAACGGCGGTCGGCTTCTGCAAAGGCATAAGAAACAGAATACAGGAGTCAGAAGAAGAGCGAGGAGTAATGAGTGATGGGTGATGAGTTGCTGAACACTGGCGGCTATAGTGAACGACTTAAATAAGTTGACATCCGCCAGTTGTCATTGCGAACGAAGTGAAGCAATCTCATGGGATTGCCACGTCGCTTCGCTCTTCGCAATGACTACTTTTCGAGGTCGTTCACTATAGTAAGGGGGTTACAATGGAATACAGAGAAGGCAGGGTTGCGCGTACTTTTGTTTTATACTTTAGTGATGGAGACGACCCGCTGGAGGGGATCAAAAGGGTGGCTACAGAGAAGGGGATCAGGGTGGCCTGGTTTTTCCTGCTCGGAGGGCTGCGGCAGGCCGGGGTGGTAACCGGCCCGGAAAGGCCGGCCATTCCGCCTACGCCCATGTGGAAGGAGTTTACCGGTGATGCCAGAGAGATCGTCGGACTGGGGAGCATACTCTGGAATGACCGGGAACCCTTGATCCATGTGCATACCGCCATAGGCAGAGGGGATGAAGCGGTTGTCGGTTGTGTCAGGCGCGATGCCCGCACCTTTTTGGTCATTGAGGCGCTGATTATGGAAATAGAAGGGCTTGAGGCCAGAAGAAAACTTGATGATAAAAGCGGCATGTTTCTGGCCAGTTTTGATTAGGAGGTCTTGTACATGTATGAAATATTAGTCCGATCACACTTTTCGGCCGCTCACCACCTGCGGGATTATCCGGGGAACTGCGAGAAACACCACGGGCATAATTGGTCAATAGAGGTGGCCGTGAGGTGCGCCTCCCTGGATAATATAGGTATGGGCGTGGATTTCAGAATCATCAAGAAGGCCCTGCGCGAGGTCCTCTCAGATTTAGACCATACCGACCTGAACGAACTGCCTTACTTTAAGGAAAAGAATCCATCATCGGAGAGCATTGCTGCCTATATTTATGAGAGATTGAAGCCGTACTTTGACAATAAGCAGTGCCGGCTCCATCGGGTGACCGTCGGTGAAACACCGGAGACGGGCGTCAGCTATCTGGAGGATTAAATTGCCCCTGACCGTCTGCGAGACGTTTTACAGCATCCAGGGAGAATCTACCTTTGCCGGCTGGCCGTGTTTTTTTATACGCCTTAGTGGTTGCAATCTGAGATGCAGTTATTGTGATACCACCTATGCGTACACCGAAGGCCGCATTTTGAGTATGGAAGATATACTGCGCCAGGTGGAGGATTGCGGGTCTAAAATAGTTGAGGTCACAGGCGGTGAGCCGCTTTTACAGACGGAGACCGTGCTGCTTCTAAACGCCCTCGCAGACAGGAATTATGTCGTTCTTCTGGAGACCAACGGAAGCCGCTCTTTAAGAGATGTGCCGCAAGAGGTAGTGAAAATCATGGATCTTAAATGTCCGTCCAGCGGGATGTCCGCTTACATGGATTTTAATAATCTGCGTTACCTCGACCTAAAGGATCAGGTCAAGTTCGTTATTCAGGATCGCAGTGACTACGAATGGGCAAGGGAAAAGATGTCTAAGCATCATATCCCGGTCTATACCCAGGCTGTCCTGTCGCCAGCCTGGCAGAAGATGGAGGCTAGAATGCTGGCGGAGTGGATGCTGGCCGACCGGTTGCCGGCCAGGATGCAGATACAATTGCATAAGTATCTCTGGCCGGATCGGGAGAGAAAGGTGTGATAAAAAGGGATCCGGCTATTGTTCTTGTAAGCGGCGGTCTGGATAGTTGTGTGACCGCGGCTATTGCCGTCCGGCAGTATGCCCCGGCCTTTTTACATGTGAATTATGGTCAGCGCACGGAAGGGCGGGAGCTTACGGCCTTTTCCGCTATCGCAGATCATTGTGGCGTTGAGAGACGGCTGATCGTCGATATCAGCCATCTCCTCCAGATAGGCGGTTCAAGCCTTACTGACCGGCATATTTCTGTTCCTGAGTCCGGCCGTATCCAGGGGGGGGAGATCCCCAGTACCTATGTTCCATTCCGCAACACACATCTCATTGCGATTGCCGTATCCTGGGCTGAAGTAATAGGCGCTAAGAAGGTTTTCATCGGGGCCACCGAGGTGGACAGTTCCGGTTACCCGGATTGCCGCAAGGCTTATTTTGATGCCTGTAATAAGCTCATAAGGCTGGGAACGCGGCCTGAGACAGATATAAGCATTGAGACCCCGCTGATTGACCTTTCGAAAGAAGAGGTGGTGCGCCGCGGCTTGGAGCTTAAGGCCCCGTTGCATCTGACCTGGTCCTGTTATAAGAATGAAGATGTGGCCTGCGGACGATGCGATTCCTGTGTCTTGCGTCTCAAGGGATTCAGGTTGGCCGGTGTGCCCGACCCGATTTTTTACCTTTGAGGCTCTTGCAAAA
>JASEGX010000247.1 GCA_030017815.1 Thermodesulfobacteriota bacterium
CGGACCGCCTGGACCACCAGAGGCCCTATGGTAATATTGGGGACGAAATGGCCGTCCATGACATCAATGTGTATAAGATCAGACCCGGCCTTCTCTACCGCCTGAACCTCTTCTCCCAGGCGGCTAAAATCAGCGGAAAGTATAGATGGCGCAATTTTTTTCATAAAATGTACCTCGTTTTCATATTATCTTTTAGCTGTCAGCTATCAGCCTTCAGCCCCCTTTTTCATCCGCACCGCAGTGAATCCATCGGTCCCATGCCGGTGGGGATAGGTGCGCAAAAAATTATCTTCTACCAGCTCGCCAGCCTTTTGCGGCAGTACTGATCCCGGGTCTTCTATCTCAAACTTCGGATGACGAACCAGGAAGTTTTTTATAACCTCTTCGTTCTCCTCCGGCTCCAGGCTGCAGGTGGCATAGACCAGGATACCCTTTGGTTTAAGGAGCGGCGCTAGCTCGTCCAGAAGGCGTCCCTGCCGTTCGGCCATAACTGGAAAGTCTTCCGGCTTGCGGCGCCATTTGATGTCAGGATTGCGGCGGATGACACCCAGGCCTGTACATGGGGCATCGACCAGGATACGATCAATTTTTTTTCCACCCAGGCCTGCCAGCGACTGCGTGACATCTTTTTTGATTACCTCGATATTCTGGATGCCAAGGCGGGTTGCGTTTTCTTTCAGCCGTTCCAGGCGTCCGCCGTGGATATCCAGGGCCAGGATGCGCCCGAGATTGCGCATTATCTGGGCCAGGTGAGTGGTCTTTCCGCCCAGACCAGCGCAGGCATCGAGTATTAACTCGCCGGGCTGGGGCGAGACGAGATGGGAAACAAGCTGTGAGGACTCATCCTGCACCTGGAACCAGCCGGTCTTATAGCCGGTGAGGTTCTGAATATTGCCTGAAAAGCCCTTCAGTATCAGCCCTTCCGGAGAATAGAGGGCGGGCATAATACCCGGGACCTCTTTGCGCAAAAATTGCAGGAGCTGATCGCGCTTTAACCGCAGGGGATTGACGCGGATGGTCAACACCGGCTTCTTGTTGTTGTTTTCGCATAAGTCACGGGCCTCATCCGTTCCATGGCGTCGTATCCAGCGTTCCACCAGCCAGAGCGGATGAGACGTCTCTACCGCCAGCCAGGCCGGCAGATCGTCCTTTGGATCAGGCCACTTGATCTCCTCTCTTCCCCGTTCGACAGCCCGCAGCACACCGTTTACAAAACGGGCAATCCATTCCGGTTGGTTCACCTTGACCAGATTCACAGATTCATTGACTGCGGCCGAAGAAGGGATCCGGTCCATGTAGAGCATCTGGTATATCCCCAGCCGCAAAACGTCCTGAACCAGCGGCTCAATCTTCTCCCGCGGGGTCCTGGAAAATTGGTCTATGACCCAATCAAGCCGTGCCCGCTGCCTGAGGACGCCATAAACGAGTTCCATGGTCAAGGCCCGATCCCGCCTTTCCAGCGTGAAGTGCTTGCGGAACGCCTTTTCCATGAGCGCATCCAGGGTCTCTTGTCCTTTTTCCAGTTCATCCAGAACTGCGAGGGCAACCTGCCGGGGGTTGGCAAACATTATGCCCCTCCCTGCAGAAAATGGAGCATGGCCTTTTCCACCTTTTTCAGGTCCACCTGGGTATTAAAGCACGGTCCATAAGGCCGAATATTAAATAGTCCGTAAACCGGCACCGGATAGCTGTCCTGAATGCCGCTGGTCAGATCCCTTTCACAGGCCACGGCGATTATAATCTGGGGTTTCTTCTCTACCACAATGCGACGGGCAATGGTACCGCCGGTAGCTACAGAAAGACCAACATGGTAATTTTCTGCCATTTCCACCAGATCTTTGATCTTGCACTGCCCACACCTCTTGCAGTTATCTACATTGCCGGTGATCTTTACCGTACAGTCATAGTTCTGGAGGCAGTGGGGCATAAGGAGGAGCAGGCGCTCAGGCCTGATACGGCCGGCCTGGGCCATTACCAGGTCGTTATTGACTTCTACAAAGGCATGTTGGATTTTTTCCTTCGAGATGCCGAAGAGCTTGCCTACCAATATCAAAACAGGGAAAAAAATTTTTATTACCGCACCGCGCAGGCGTTTAGAGAGCAAAAGATCCTTCTTGAAGACCAAGGTTAGTACGATGGAAAGAATACCTACTACCGCCAATGAAAGCAGGGTGCCGAAGAAAACGGCCAGCAGAGCGGGCAGAGCACGATGGATATTGGCTAATCCCACGTATGGTATCCACCAGAGGAGGGCAGCGACCAGAAAAAGTAAGGTGCAGGTTACAAGGAGCAGGCCAACAAATAAAACCTTATGTGACTTTTCTTCAGACATTAACCCAGACGGCTTCGTAAAAAGTCCATTTGCCGTTCGACAGGCTCACGGCCCTGAGCAAAGTCGAAGGGCTGCGTTGTCCGCCTACGGCGGAGAGCTTTTTACTATGCCGTCCCCCCAATTGACTTTTTACGAATTCATTGGTAACGTTCAAAAGGTGAGGCATCAATGTATTTCGACCGATTGGATATG
>JASEGX010000248.1 GCA_030017815.1 Thermodesulfobacteriota bacterium
GGGTGGGCCAAAGGCCCATGCGCGACTGTTTGAAAGCAACCTGGTATCAGGCTTCCCAGAAAGGTGGCATCTGCTCGCTGAGGACCTGGTATGCCCAAAATCTGAAAAAAATAAAAAAAATAAAAAAAATGACTTTACGACGCCCAAGTTTGTGCTATATTTCTCAAGTCAAAAGAAATGGCTTCAAGGAGAGGATGGTTATTGGGGGTTAGCCAAGGCTGGCATCCAGTCCTTCATGGCGGCCGTGGTCATAACTGCCGGCGCCTGGTCAAACTCATCTTTGGGGGCGGAAGCGGTTTGCAACCGGCGTAGGCCGCGTAATGGTTATTCCGGGTGGGGCAGCTTGCGACCGGAAAAATCAAAGGTTTCAACCACAGCCAAGGGAAATGAGGGGATTTCCACAATTCTTGCTCCCTAAGGAGCATCCAAACCGGACAGCTTGAAAATTTTACCGGGTTCTTGACCAAGAAATACCTCGTTACGGGCCGTTATACCAAGTCGCCATCAAATAAGGGCACGGGCATCTTGCCTGTGAAGGCGCAGGCTAAAGCCTGCGGCTGCATAGATATCACATTTACTTTTAGTAAGGAGATGATTATGAAAATTGAAAAAAAAGCTGTTATGGACTATCTCATGGTATTCAGCCCGTGGCACAATATTCGGGTCATGGGGAAAAATATAAGGGGGGATCTGCTTGCCGGACTGACGGTTGCCGTAATTGCTTTACCGTTAGCTCTGGCTTTTGGCGTGGCGTCAGGGTTAGGCGCAATCACGGGTGTATGGGGAGCAATCGCCGGGGGTATCCTCGTCTCCCTTTTTGGCGGCTCCAATTTCGCGGTCAGCGGACCTACAGGTCCCAAAACGGTTCAGCTCGCCGCAGTAATGGTGAACTACAGGCTTCCAGACGGCGGACCTGACGTGGTATTTGCCTTCGGGATAGTTGCCCTGAGTGGAATCATTATGATAGCCATTGCCTTACTTAGAGTAGGGAAGTACATCTACTATACCCCTTACTCGGTTGTTGCGGGTTTTATGTGCGGAATCGGAGTAATAATTATTGCCATTCAAATTAATCCTTTTCTTGGTCTTCCAACCCTGTCATCCATTACAGATGCTTTAATGGCTATTCCAAGCTCGGTGATGAATCTCCAACCGGCAGCATTGCTGATTTCTTCTGTAACCCTTGCCACAATCTTCGTATGGCCTAAGATTGCGCCAATCATATGGCTGCCCGGGCCTCTGGTCGGGCTTATCGTAGGGACAGCCCTGGCAAATCTTCTGGGTCTGAATATTATGTATATCGGGGAGATACCAACCGGAATGCCTGTACTTTACTGGCCTGATTTATCACGCATTGCCCTGATGGTGGGACCTGCAGCGGCATTGGCAGGACTTGCCATCTTTGACACGCTATTGACCTGTATGGTAGCAGATAACATGACAGGGGAACGCCACCACAGTGACAGAGAGATTTTTGGTCAGGGTGTTGCCAATATTGGTGCAGGACTTGTCGGGGGGCTCACCACAGCCACTGCAACAATGCGCACTGTTGCAAATGTCACATGCGGAGCTCGAACTCCCCTTGCAGCTTTCACGCACGGCGCCATTTTACTGGCTCTAGTGTTAGGTCTCGCTCCTTATGCTGCTATTATCCCTATGGCATGTCTTGCGGGCATTCTGTTCAAAATTGGAATAGATATTATGGATTACCGCGCGCTGCCGGTTTTACATCGAATGCCTTTGACTGACAAAATATGCTTTTTCACCGTATTTCTGGTGACAGTGTGGATTGATTTATTGGTGGCAATGGGTATAGGGATGGTTATCGCCTTTTTCCGTTTTGTTCAGGAGATGACCGACCGTTACAAATATGAACTAGTCAGTCTTCAAGATATTAAAGAGCCATGGCCCGGTGAAGATCTGATTCCTGCATCCCTCAGAGAGCGCATCCTTATACTTCGTCCGGAGGGACCGCTATTTTTCGGGACCGCAGACCCGCTTTTTAGAACAATTGAAAGGTTTGGCCATCATGATTTTTTGATAATTCGCTTAAGGAGAGTGCACACGATTGATCTGTCAGGGGCATTTGCATTGGAGGATCTTATCGAAAAGGCTCATGGTCATAAGACAGTTGTGCTGCTGACAAGCGTTAATCCACAGGTTCGACAGACATTGGACGAACTTGGCATAGTAAAAAAGATTGGCGCTAATCATTGTTTTGAAAGATTTGAGGATGCGATTGAGGAAATCATAAGGAGACTTCCAGGCTCTAAATAAGAAGACATACAACCCAAACGCCTCATGCCGGAGGCAGCACAAAAGAGCATAAAATTGCATAAGCGATACTTGTTTAAAAAGCATTTTCATACCAAGTCGCCATCAAATAAGTGGCGCAGGCGTCTCGCCTGTGCCGGCGCAGGCTAAAGCCTGCGGCTACATTGATACCCGTTTGAAGGCTAATTGGTATAAGAACATAACATGAGGAGATTACAAGAAGATTCACCCCCGCCCCACCAT
>JASEGX010000249.1 GCA_030017815.1 Thermodesulfobacteriota bacterium
CGGAAATATGCATTTCTATAATTTTTTCGGTACCGATTTTATCCACCCAACGGAAAGCGATTCCCACTGTTGATGCTTTACCCGCAAGGACTCTTTCGATCTTATTTTTTACGAAATTCCGGTCATCGGCATGGATGACGTCCAGGAGATGCATTCTTCCTACAGTATCTTTCCTGGAATATCCGGTTAGATTTTCTCCGTAACTGTTGATAGAGGTAAAAATATAATTTCTGTCTATGGTGAAAAAGGCGTCATTGGCTATCTCGAAGAGGTTAGTATAGCGCATCTCCGTAGCCAGAAGTTTTTCTGTGCGTTCTTTAACCAACTCTTCCAGATTTTTGGAATAATTATAGAGACTCTTCTGCGCCTCATTCAAGGCCTCAGTCTTGGCCTGGATGCTTTCCGTCATACGATTGAAAGATGAGGCCAGCATCCCGACCTCGTCACCGCTTTCTATGATGGCCCGTCTGGTATAGTCACCTTCGGCAATTTTCTCTGTAGCAGTAGCAAGTTCCTTTATGGGCCTTACTATCTTCTTGGAGACAAATATAGAGATCAGCACCCCAAAGGGAGTAATACCTATGACGAAGAGAACGATCTGGGTAAATAGCTCATCCTTTAAACCGACATAAGGCGACTCCAGCGTTCCCACATAAAGTATGCCGATAATCTTTTTATCAATGTCGTAGATAGGCTCATAGGCCGTGATGTACCACTCGTGGACCACAAAGGCCCGGCCGATCCAGCGTTCACCCTTTTTCAGGCAGGCCTCGCCGACCTCGGCCGATATGCAGGTGCCGATGGCCCGCTGGCCGTCCTTTGTCTGGACATTGGTCGAAATTCTCACTTCGTCCTGGAAGATAGTCGAGGTACCGACCATGCGGCCCTTATAGAGGCGATCCCGATAAACCGTATTTCTGGTTTTATCCACAATGTCAAAATTGCGATTAAGGAGTTGTGCAGTATAGAGCGTCCCTACTACTTTGCCGTTGGCCGTGACTGGTTGAGCAGCCGCCAGTACCATGCCGCTGTCGAGGTGTGTTGGCCTTGGTTTCACTTTGGACCGTGGTGTGGGGATAATTTTAATACGGGCCCGTTCAGCTAAATCGCCTTCTTCCCGCGCCAGCCTTTCTAAGGAGAGGAGGTCCGTGGCATAAACGCCTTGTCCTTTTAATGCCTTTGATATTAATTTATCCGTGGAGAGGTCATCACCCTGCACTTCTGAATTTCCAGCCCGGGCCAGTACCCGTCCTTTATGGTCAGTGACCAGGAGGATGTCAACCTTTTCCAGGTACTTTAACTTATCTAATTCCCCTTTCAACATTTTCGGGTTAATATTAAACATTGCATTAACTAGGGAAGGCCGCAGGGATTGATAGAGTATTAATTTGGAAAGGTGATAAAGCTCGGCATCATAAATAACGCGGCCGGAGTTGAGGTCTAACTCCACCTTTTCCTGGGCCTGTTTTAGTGCGGTCTTATCAATAAAGTTCAGGCTCCAGGGGATGAAGATAAGGACCGAAAGGGCCGGGACAGCCAATATGCCCCAAAGGATTCGCCTACGTATAGACTTCCTGAAAAAGCCTGTTTTCACCTGAAAATACCTTTTATCTGTCATTCCGTGCTTGACACGGAATCCAGTCTTTTAGTTTCTGGATTCCTGCTTTCGCAGGAATGACATTTTCATTGTTCTTTGTGCCTGCCTGTCGGCATGAATGTTTCATTCGACCGGTCCCGGCATGATTTACAGAATAGCGGTATTTTTATTACCTTTCGGCATAATTAATTGATCGCCTTAATGAGCAGACTCAATTTATGGGAATTACAATTAGACTTATTAATAGCATAATTCAGGAATATATTAAACTTTTTTTCACAAGTTTGATCTGCCAACTATGGTTCTTTTTTGGAGAGAACGCAGGGCATCCATGAGTATAGGCGACATCACTGGTCATTAGTCAGCAGTCATTGATTAACTGTGGAAAAAGTTTAACTATTGGTCTCTTTTACCAGTGACAAATGACGTTCACTTCAAGCAGGCGGCTGTATCTATCCTTACCGTCCTCCCGGAGGTTTGTGCAACCTTGCTCCCAGAATGTGGCCCAAAATGAAAAATATGCTTATAAGCGGTAAGTAGTAAAGCGAGAGCCCCATCGCCCTCCGTATGAGATAAAGAGCAGGGATGGGGATGTGAATGGAGAGGAACCAGGCTAGGGAATATTTGCGGGTTTTACCCCGCCAATAACCAAATGGTGTGCTGATTAAGAGAGTAAGAGCTATTAGCTCGATGAGCTTAAGCAATCAGAAGGTCCTATTTTGTAATAATATAGCGGCTTCCCCGGCAATAGGCCCGGCCGGATGAAGCCGCTTTTTATATTAACAAGTTATCTTACTTGATGGTCTCGTAAAAAGTCAAAATTACCGCCGAGAACGTCGAGATAATATATTAAACGGTTTAAAGTTTTTCTCTGCGGCCTCGGCGTGAGCTCAGCCGAACGGGCTCT
>JASEGX010000250.1 GCA_030017815.1 Thermodesulfobacteriota bacterium
TATGCTCCAGATTACGCCGCAAGCGCCTTTTTGAGATAGCCCATACATTGGGCGCCAATAAGGTCTCCTTGGGGCACAATAAAGACGACCTTATAGAGACACTCTTTCTCAATATACTCTACAGTGGAGAGATAAGCACCATGGTGCCACGCCAGCCGTTTTTTAACGGACTGATTACGGTCATACGGCCCCTGGCCATGGTGGATGCAGAAAAACTGGAACGTTTTGCCGCCAGGCTATCCATGCCGGAAATTAAAAATCCCTGTCCCAGTGCGGGGTCTTCCCGCAGAAAAGAAATAAGGGAGATGCTGAAAACATTTTACCGGCAAAACAAGAAAGTGAAAGGCAATATTTTCCATGCCCTATCCAATGTCCATCCGGATTATCTGCTTGACTCGGATTGCCACAAAGACACTAAGACACCAAGAGTATAGGATAATATAACCGCTTTTCATCTGAAAATCCCTCTTTATGAAAAGACAGACTCCAGGTTCTACCCTTGGAAAGAGGAAGGCAGGGGGGATTCTTGTATACGTTCTCTTTGTGCCTTCGTGCCTTGGTGGCTGTATAGTCAGCTTCTGCATTGAATTGTGTTGACAATACCCCTTGAAAAATTTAGTTTTAGCGAAAGAATACTGGATGTAATATGTGATTAATATGTCTGGAGAATCATCCCCTAAACCATCTTTAAAGCAGGAGGCCCTGGCGGTCATCGGCTTTGCATTAGCGCTCTTCCTCTTAGCCAGCCTTTTATCTTATACGCCGGAAGATCCCTCCTTTGGCCAATACAATACAGGGGAAGCCCGCAACTGGGTTGGTACGGTTGGGGCTCATGTGGCGGCCCTGTTGTTTGATGTATTTGGGCTGGCCGTTTTCTGGCTGCCGGTCCTTCCGGTCGTCATCGCCTTGCGCCTCCTAAAGCCGGAGGTCGTAGCCAGACAGATCGCTTATCTGGTGTTGGGATGGCTTTTCTTGCTGGTCACCACGTGCAACCTCTTTTCCCTTATCTGGGGACCGGGCCGGTTAACTATTTTTTCAACGTCCTATGTCGCCGGTGGTATTGTGGGCGAGGTGATGGCCCGGGCTTTTACTATGAAATTAAACAAGTTTGGGGCATACCTGGTATCGTTCACCTTTTTTACCCTGTCTCTTATGATGGCTACCGGTCTCTCCGTCTATCTTTTATGGCATAGAACAAGAGACAAAGTGGAGGTATTGACCGGGAAACTGAAATCAGCAAACAGGGCCAAAAAGGCAGAACCCTCTAAACCCGGTGAAAAAAAGGAGGTGCCGCGCATTGCGGAGCCTGTACACAGGGAGAAGACGGAGATAGTCTTGCCTCCGGTCCAGGAAGAGCTGCCATTTATGCGCTTGGCCGGTGATTTCAAACTGCCGCCCCTTTCTCTGCTCGATGTCCCGCTTAAAGAAGAGCGGGAAAGAAACAAGGAGAGTCTCCTGGCCAATGCCCGGCTCCTGGAGAACAGGCTGGCCGATTTTGGCGTTGCCGGTAAAGTGACGGAGATATGTCCGGGGCCGGTCATCACCATGTATGAATTCGAGCCGGCCGCCGGTGTGAAGATCAACCGGGTTACCTCATTAGCCGATGATCTGGCCCTGGCTCTTCGGGCCGGAAATATACGAATTGTTGCCCCGATACCGGGGAAATCGGTTATAGGGATTGAGATTCCCAATACCTATAGGGAATCGGTTTACTTGGGGGAAATATTAGGAAGCGAGGCCTTTTCCGGCGCCTCATCGAAATTGACTATGGCCCTGGGCAAGGATATCGTCGGCCAGCCGGTAGTGACCGACCTGGCTAAAATGCCCCACCTTCTGATCGCCGGGGCCACCGGTGCGGGAAAGAGCGTATTTCTCAACGCCACCATCTGCAGCATCCTTTTTAAATCCACTCCGGACCATGTGCGTTTGCTGATGATCGATCCCAAGCGGATTGAGCTTTCGGCCTACGGGGATATACCGCACCTCCTGCATCCGGTAGTTACCGAGCCAAAGAAGGCTACAAAGGCATTGGGCTGGGCCGTAGCCGAGATGGAACGCCGCTACATACTGCTCGAAGAGAAAAAGGCCAAGAATATTGATAAATACAACCAGAATAATGATAACCCTCTTCCTTACATTATTATTGTCATCGATGAATTGGCCGACCTCATGCTCGTTTCCTCCCACGAGGTGGAAGAACATATAACCCGTCTGGCCCAGATGGCCCGGGCCGCGGGTATTCACCTGCTGGTGGCCACCCAACGTCCTTCGGTGGATGTCCTGACCGGTGTGATCAAGGCCAATTTCCCGACGCGTATTTCCTTCCAGGTGTCATCCAAGACAGATTCACGGACTATTCTGGATACCGGCGGGGCTGAAAATCTATTAGGCGCCGGTGATATGCTCTTTCTCCCTCCGGGTACGGCTAAATTGCAGCGTATTCACGGGGCCTATATATCCGAGGCGGAGATTATGCGGGTGGTTA
>JASEGX010000044.1 GCA_030017815.1 Thermodesulfobacteriota bacterium
TGATATATGAATGGCTGCTAAAATACAAGCTTCTTATTTTAGCGCTTATGGGGCTGAGCCCACCCTACATGGCTTTAATACATACAATTAGGATCAGTAAATCTGATTACTGTACCAGACAAAACTGGATCGCGATCTATGCCGTACTGATCTACATCATAAATAGGATTTGTTTCGTTTAAGCCAATAATCGCATCTCCACCCATCTTTCTCGCCTCTACAATCAGGGAGTTCATAACCTCATCCATTGAAATAAATTTATTGCGCTGACGTGAGTTAATGATACCTATTTCTACGAAATCGCACTGTGGTGTTTTAAATCGATATACCTTGATTGGTGCATCCGCTGGTTTAGGAGAGAGCTTCTGAAATGTAGTAGTTCGAATTGCTGGTGCACAGCAAGTCAACGCAAATACTGATAGCATCAAAAATATTGTAACTCTCATTAATTTTTCTCCTGCATAACGATAAAGTCAGATAAGTTTGGTTAGGAATTAATTTTGTTATCCTTTTTTTTCTTTAGAACATGAACTAAATTCGGGAAGCGTTTTTCAGCGACCCTTGCCTTTTCTGAATTAGCAAACAAATCGATTAAAAAACGGTCAATTCCACTGAAAAATGCTTCGGCTAATCCTTTAACAGAGAGCATCACCAAATCTGTTGACACTTTCGGGTTATAAATGACCTCAGGTTTGCATTCCGGCAGGTAACCGATCTGTCTGCATTTACCCTCTCGATTTAATCTTGAGGCAGTTCCAAATTGATGCAGCATTCCACACCTTGCACCATAAAGATCAAGGCCCGTCAATTTTTCTCTGCATGGGAAATTCATGTATCTTTCTACCCAACTTACAAAATCATTCCGTGTAACATCATCTTGATTCTCCGGCATATTAAGGTAAGCCATTGCATCAATTCCTGAATAAGTCAGGACAACGGCAGCACCCCAGCAATCATTATCAAGAGTGATTCGAATAGATTCCTTGATCTGTCTGTGAATAACATTGATTATGGGATCTCTATCCAAATCTTGCATATTCAATGAGTTCTAACATTATTTTTTATACCTACATGCTTCTTTTAGAGATTTTTAGGTCAATTTGTGGGGAGAGTCAAGAAATATTGTAGGGGCGTTTTTAAACAGCTTGAAAAATAAAAACGAGGTGCGAACAAGAATCCGTCCGTCTTCAACCTCCCTCCGATTCACTCTTACAATCTCCCCTCCCCTACAGTCGTCCAAGTCCCGTACAAGGGGCGGGAGACGGGCGCGAGGGAAAGTGTGTTGAAAAGAAAAATGGAGTCTGTTATAGTTACTATCTATGGTTTACCGTGTTGAAGTAATGCTCAAAAAATCACTGCGTGATGCCTTTGGGGAAAAGATCCGAAAGAGGATCAATGAGGATATCCACCTCCCCGTCCGTTCCGTGCGGACCATCAAGGTATTTACGATTGATGCCGAGATTGCCTCCACTCTGGTAGAAGAATCTGCCGGCCAGCTCTTTTGTGACTCTATCAGCCAGGAATATTCCATTGACCGTCCCCTGGCCGATGACTTTGATTGGCTTATCGAGGTGGGATTCAGGCCGGGTGTGACCGATAATGAGGGGAAAACAGCCCGTGAATCCCTTGAACTGGCCATTGGACGGAAATTGAACAGGGGCGAAGGGGTTTATACCTCTACACAGTATGCCCTCACCGGCAATCTGTCCCTAAAAGACGTGGAACGCATAGCCACCGACCTCCTGGCCAACACCCTTATCCAGAGTTTCCGCGTCAAGGATCGATCTGAATGGGATAAGACCCCGGGGATGCCGCCCCTTGTTCCCAGGGTAATCACCGATACACGTCCCACCGTTGAGGAGATTGATCTTGCGGTGAGTGATGAAAGACTTCTGGCCATAAGCCGCGAGCGGGTACTGGCCCTTAACCTTGCTGAAATGAAGGTCATCCGGGATTACATCACCTCTCCGGAGGCGCTGGCCCATCGCCGGAGTCTCGGCCTGAGCGAAAAGATCACGGATGTGGAGCTGGAATGTCTGGCCCAGACCTGGTCCGAACACTGTAAGCATAAGATATTTAACGGCCGTATCCACTATACGGACGAAACCGGTGATACGAGGATTATTAACAGCCTTTTTGATACTTATATAAAAGACTCTACCCGTCTCATTCGTGAGGCCAAAGGGGAAAACGACTTCTGCCTTTCCGTCTTCCGTGATAACGCCGGCGTGATCAAGTTTAACGATGAATGGAGCCTGGCCTTTAAAGTCGAGACCCATAACAGTCCCTCAGCCCTTGATCCTTACGGCGGGGCCCTTACCGGCATAGTAGGGGTTAATCGCGATCCTTTCGGCACCGGTAAGGGGGCCAAGCTTATCTTCAATACCGATGTCTTCTGCTTTGCGCCCCCGGATTACGATAAGCCCCTACCCCCCCGGCTCCTCCACCCCAAACGCATCTTTGAGGGCGTGCGGGAAGGCGTGGAACACGGCGGGAACAAAAGCGGCATCCCTACCGTAAACGGCTGCCTCGTGTTCGACGAACGCTATCTCGGTAAGCCGTTGGTATTCTGCGGGACAGGCGGCATTATGCCGGCCGTCGTATGCGGCGGGCCTTCGCACATCAAAAAGGCCGAACCGGAAGATTTTATTGTCATGACCGGCGGCCGCATCGGTAAAGACGGCATACATGGGGCCACCTTTTCTTCCGAAGAATTGCATGAAGGATCACCGGCCACGGCGGTGCAAATCGGAGACCCCATCACCCAGAAAAAGATGACGGATTTTCTCCTGGTAGCCCGCGACCTGTGTCTTTACCGGAGTATAACCGATAACGGGGCCGGAGGCCTTTCCTCCTCCGTAGGCGAGATGGCCCAGGACTGCGGGGGGTTTGAGCTTCAACTGGAGAAGGCCCCGCTCAAGTATGCCGGTCTTAACCCCTGGGAGATATTTCTCTCCGAGGCCCAGGAACGCATGACCCTGGCCGTGCCCCCGGACAATAAAGACGCCTTCCTGGCCCTGGCCGAAAAAATGGGCGTGGAGGCCACGGTTTTAGGCCGGTTTAATGACAATGGGAAGTTTCTGGTCACCTATGAGGAAAAGACGGCAGCCTGCCTGGATATGGAATTTGTCCACAACGGACTGCCGCAGATGGAAATGGTGGCCGTCTGGACGCCGCCGAAACACCATGAACCGGACATTCCGAAGGTAGAAGACCTCACTTCTACACTGGAGACCATGCTCGGCCGCCTGAATATATGCAGTAAAGAATATGTGGTACGGCAGTACGATCATGAGGTACAGGGCGGAGGCGTTATCAAGCCCCTTTCGGGGCGAAATGGCGACGGCCCCAGCGATGCCGCGGTCATCAGGCCGGTACTCTCGTCTTTTGAAGGCATGGTGGTAGCCAACGGCATCTGTCCCCGCTACAGTGACATAGACACCTATCACATGATGGCCTGTGCCATTGATGAGGCCATACGCAACGCCATCGCCTCCGGCGGAAATCTCAGGCATCTGGCCGGATTGGATAACTTCTGCTGGTGTGATCCCATTCAATCCGAAAAAACGCCGGACGGCCGCTACAAACTGGCCCAACTGGTCCGCGCCAATCAAGCCCTGTACGATTACACCACGGCCTACGGCGTGCCGTGCATCTCCGGCAAAGACAGCATGAAAAACGACTACATCGTGGAGAATACAAAGATATCCATCCCGCCCACGGTGCTCTTTTCCGTGTTAGGAAAGATTGATGATGTCCGGCGGGTGCAAACCATGGACGCCAAGGCGCCGGGCGACCTGGTATATGTTGTAGGTCTCACTAAACCGGAACTGGGCGCCTCGGAATACTTCGCCCGGCACGGTTACATAGGAAACAATGTCCCTGTAGTGGATGCCGCGGCTGCAAAGGCCGGCTATGAGAGGCTGACCGTGGCCATCTGTAAAGGACTGGTGGCCTCCTGCCATGACTGTTCGGACGGGGGGTTAGGGGTAGCCCTGGCGGAAACGGCCTTCGCCGGCGGGCTAGGCATGAAGATCGACCTGGCCGCTGTACCCGGAGAGGATATCGAACGCGATGACTTCCTCCTCTTTTCCGAATCCCAGAGCCGTTTTGTGGTGACTGTTCACCCGGACAAAGAAGAGGCATTTAGCGCCGCCCTGCAGGGTACAACCCTGGCCCGCATAGGCCAGGTAACTGAAGAGCCGATCCTGATTTGTATCGGCCTGAAAGGTGATGTAGTGCTATCGGCATCCATAGCCCGGCTCAAAGAGGCCTGGCAAAGACCCCTGCGCTGGTAAAATATATGCAGAAAAAAGGTATTTATACAAAAGATATCCGGCCTAATAACCCGGTACGCGGGATATTTCTGGTCAAGGGAAAGACCTCCGCCTTAACCAAAAATGGCGCATTTTATCTGGCCTTGACCTTGGCAGACAAGACCGGAGAGATAGAGGCCCGCGTCTGGGAAAGGGGCGAGGAAAGGGATGGCCTTTTTAAAAAAGGGGATTATATCTCTATAGAGGCCCAGGCCGAATCCTACCGTGACCAGACCCAGTTGAACATAATGCACCTTACCCCGTGCGGTCCGGAGACCGTGGAGGCCGCGGCCTTTCTGCCCTCCTCATCCAGAGATAGCGAAGAGATGTGGCGGGAATTAAAGGAATTAGCCGGAAAGGTCCGGGACCCGCATTTAACGCTGCTATTAACCGGCTTTTTTCATGACAAAAAATTTCGGCAGCGCTTCAGAGTGGCTCCCGCGGCCAAACGTATGCATCATGCCTGGTTAGGCGGCCTCCTAGAACACACCTTATCCGTGACTACTTTAGTGACCGGCGCGGTAAAAAATTACCCGGAACTTGACAAAGACCTCCTCGTCACCGGGAGCATTCTCCACGACATCGGTAAGATAAAAGAATTCACTTATCCACCGGAGTCCAGTTTTTTTGATTATACGGATGAGGGTCGCCTGGTCGGCCATCTGGTGATCGGGGCCCAGATGGTGCAGGAAAAAATCGAGGCCATACCCCAGTTTCCCGAAGATAAGGCCATGCTTTTGAAACACCTCATCCTCAGCCATCACGGGGAATACGAAACCGGATCGCCGAAGCGGCCCAAGACGGCCGAGGCCTTTGTCTTGCACCTTTTAGACGACCTGGACGCCAAGGTCAACGCCATAAAAAGCCTTAAGAAGGCGCACTTGGAACCCTCGGCCCGCTGGAGTAGTTTTTTCCGCCCCCTGGATCGTTATATCTACTTTGGGGTTCGCCACGGCGAAGAAGAAGCGCCGGAGTCTGAAAAAGAAAAGACCACCATCCGGGAACCGGCGGCCGGGGAGACCTACAGCCTGATAGACAGATTGAATGCCGGGAAAAAATAGTATGTCGTTTGCGGAAATATTGGGACAGGAGCCGGCCATTAAATTGCTGAAAAACTCCCTTGAGAGAGGCAAGGTGGCCCACGCCTATCTCTTTTACGGAATCGAAGGCATCGGCAAGGAAAAGACCTCCCGCGCCCTGGCCCGGGCCCTCAATTGTCTATCACCGCAGGGCGTCGAGGCCTGTGGTGGTGAATGCCGCTCATGTCTAAAGATGGAAAGCGGCGCTCATCCGGACCTTATCGTCATCAAACCAAACGGGGCCTTTATAAGGATCGAACAGATAAGGTCTTTACAAAGGCAGTTAATCTACAAACCCCTGGAAGGACGTTATCGCATCGTTATAATAACCAATGCCGATCTGTTAAATAAAGAATCGGCCAACTGCCTTCTCAAGACCCTGGAGGAACCGCCGGATGCCTCCATTATTATCCTGATGGCTACGGATATAAATGAACTTCTGCCCACCATCGTCTCCCGTTGCCAGGCTGTCCCCTTCCGGCCTCTCTCGCCGGCGGTGATTAGCGAATATCTCTGCTCTTATGGAGATAACAAGTTTCCCCCTGCCCAAGCCGCCCTTCTGGCCTCCCTCTCCGGGGGCAGCCTGGGCAGGGCTGTCAGATTGGCCGATTCTCCGCTTATGGAGATGCGGCGGGATGTCTGCATACAATTAATCTCTCTTTCCAGGCAGGACATGCAAGGCCTGCTGCTCCTGGCCGAAAACCTGGCCGGACGGAAAGAGGAGCTCCCGGAGATTATCGCCATGCTCAGGACCTGCCTCCGGGACTCGTTGTTCTTACGGCAGGGGCTGGATGAGAGACACCTCATAAATAAAGACCTGAGAGAGATCCTTTTTGAAGGCGCCCGGCGGTGGACAAAGCAAGAGATTATACATGGCCTGGAACTCCTGCACAGCGCTGAGCAGGCCGTTACCAGGAATTATAATCGGCAATTGATATTAGAAAATCTATTTTTACAGCTAGCCCATTGATGGAGAAAACAGTGAAGCTGATCCCGGTTCGTTTTCGAGATAATACTCGGGAAGTACATGCTGACGCCGGCCCTTTTGATCTGAAAAAAGGTGATACGGTTATAGTTATGACCGACCATGGTCATGAACCAGGAATGGTTATAGACCAGCCATTAAGCATAGAAAGGGAAACCCCGCCAAAGGGAATCCCCAGGGTAGAACGAATGGCCACAGAGGAAGAGATCATCCAGCATAAAGACAATCTTTTAAAAGAAAAAGAAGCCCGTGACTTCTGTCTGGAACAAATCCAGAAGATGAATCTCCCTATGAAGCTGATAGTCATAGAGAGATTCTTTGATGGCAGCAAGATAATCTTTTATTTTACCTCCGAAGGACGGGTTGATTTCCGGGAATTAGTGAAAACCATGGTACAAAAACATCATACACGCATAGAAATGAGGCAGATTGGCGTACGAAATGAGGCCAAATTCCTGGGCGGTATGGGCCACTGCGGTCTTCCGTTATGCTGCGCATCTTTTCTGTCCGAATTTGAGCCCATCTCCATCCGTATGGCCAAGGAACAGGACCTGCCCCTGAATCCCGCCAAGATATCCGGGGCCTGTGGTCGCCTCCTCTGCTGCCTGGCTTATGAATGTAAGACCTATGCTGAACTTAAGAAAGGCTTACCTAAAATAGGCAGAAAAATTCAAACACAACAAGGTGAGGGAAGGGTAATACGACACAATACCCTCCGCAGTACTATAGTTGTCTCCCTGGCCGACGGCAGCGAACTGGAAGTCTCGCCTGCGGATATAGAAACCGTAGCGGAAAAAGGACGCAAAGCCCAGGATGAGGTGCCTGCATCATGACGTTTTATATAACCACGCCCATCTATTACGTAAATGCCGAGCCGCACATAGGGCACACCTATACTACTCTGGTTGCTGATGCGGCCGCACGTTTTCACCGCCTGGCCGGAGACGAGGCCTTTTTCCTTACGGGCACGGATGAACATGGAGATAAGGTGGCCGAGGCCGCTGCCAGGCGTAAGATGTCTCCAAAGGAATATGCCGACCACATAAGTGGCATCTTCCGTTCTACCTGGCCCAGATTAAATGTCGCCACTGACCATTTCATTCGTACCACAGACCCGGGCCATATACGGGCGGTTCAGCATATCCTGAATAAGGTATATGAGAAAGGCGATATCTATTTTGGCGAGTACGGCGGTCTTTATTGTACGGGGTGTGAGCGCTTCTATCTGGAACGGGAGCTGATAGACGGGAAATGTCCGGATCACCAGATAACGCCGGTATTTGTCAAGGAAAAGAACTACTTCTTCCGTATGAGCCGGTATCAGGACTGGCTGATCGATCACATCAAAAACCACCCTGAGTTTATCACGCCGGAGCGCTATCGGAATGAAGCGTTGTCATTTTTAAGTGAGCCTCTGGAAGACCTCTGTATCTCCAGGCCGCGCTCACGCCTGGAATGGGGGATCCCCCTGCCCTTTGATGACCAATTTGTTACTTATGTCTGGTTTGATGCCCTTATAAACTATATCTCCGGCCTCGGCTACCCGGATAGCGCTAATTTTCAGAAGTTCTGGCCGGCGGCAGAACACATCATAGCCAAAGACATACTCAAACCCCATGCCATCTACTGGCCGACCATGCTCAAATCCGCTGGGATTCAGCCTTATCAGCGCCTTCATGTCCACGGGTACTGGAACATAAATGAGAGCAAGATGTCCAAGAGCCTGGGAAACGTGATACGGCCCCTCGATTTATCAGAGACTTATGGCGTGGATACGGTGCGCTACTTTCTCCTGCGGGAAATGGTCTTCGGACTCGACGCCACCTTCAGTGAAGAGGCCCTTATTTCCCGCCGGAACTCCGATCTGGCCAATGACCTGGGCAACCTCTTCAGCCGGGCATTGACTATGCTTGAAAAATACTGTAACGGCGTTATTCCGCAACCGGGACCCAACGAAGAGATAGACGAAATACTGAAACAACGGACTATCGAGGCTTCCGGCCACTATGGCCGGCACATAAAAGAGTGCGCCTTTCATAAGGCCCTGGCGGAGATATGGGAAGTAATTAATCACGCCAACAAATATATTGTCCAGACCGCCCCCTGGGAATTGGCTAAAGATGAAAAAGATAGAGGGCGGCTGCACACCGTGCTCTATAACCTTATGGAAGCGCTCCGGGTAATTGCTATCCAGATTTCACCATTTCTCCCTGAGACAGCGGGTAAGATGAGGACAGCCCTGGGCTATCAGGAAACAGAGCACCCGGCCTATGCAGACAGCATGACCTGGGGGTTGTTTCCCCCCGGCCGGACCATAAAAAAAGGAGCCCCTCTTTTCCCGCGCATCGAGGCCACAAAGAAGGTAGTGGAAGACACGGCCCAAAAGGATTCTAAAATGAATGAAGAGACGGCCATGATAGATTTCCCGGATTTCCAAAAAGTTGACCTTCGGGTGGCAGAAGTGATCTCCGCCGAGCCGGTTCCGAAGTCCGAAAAACTTTTAAAACTAAAGGTGTTAGCGGACCGGGAGCGTACAGTCGTAGCCGGTATCGCCCAATTCTATAAACCGGAAGAGGTCATTGGTAAAAAGGTTATTATCGTGGCTAATCTAAAGCCGGCCATGCTGATGGGTGTCCAGTCTGAAGGTATGGTCCTGGCTGCTAAAGATGCCTCCGGACTCCGGGTACTAACTGTTGACGGTGAGGCAGAGCCAGGCACCAGGGTGTCGTGAGGGAAGCTCTAGGCTCAAAGCCGAAAGCTTAACTTTGATGATTGCGTAAAAAGCCTTTTTACCGGTAAGTATGCATTGTCCGTGGTCTGTGGTCATTAGTCACTGGTCACTGGTCATTTGAGTTATGAGTTGCGAGTTACGAGTTCCGGGTTGCGATTTACCATTTACGATTTACGACTGCCGACTATCGACTATATATGCATAACTGGTTCTCGCCATCTATCGCTTGTTTAATCCTCTGGGGTATATGGGGCTTTTTCCCAAAACTGGCCACAAATTACCTGCCTCCCAGGAGCGTGTTTATTTACCAGGCCATTGGAACCCTTATAGTAATCTTTTCCGTGCTCATATCTATAGACTTCCGCCCTGAGATAAATACCCGGGGGATCATCTTTAGCATACTGGCCGGACTGGCCGCTGCCCTGGGTACGGTCTTTTTTCTGCTGGCCCTGGCTAAAGGCAAGGCGTCGGTGGTGGTCACTATGACCGCCCTTTATCCCCTGATTACCCTCTTACTGAGCGCCATATTTCTAAAAGAGACCTTAACCCTGAAACAGGCCTTGGGCGTACTCTTTTCTCTGGTAGCCCTCCTGTTGTTCTCTTTATAAAAATGCAAAAGTTTTATAAAAATAACCACAGAGTGCACGGAGAAAACTAAAGATTTCTCAAGAAATCAAAAGAAAAAGAAAGCAATTAAGAGAAAAAATGGGGGTTGCAGGTACTGCTGTAATATCTATGCTCTCCAAAGCAGTTTCTGAGACGATTTTTGAGGAAAGGGCGAGAACATTTGGAGGCCACAGAGGGGAGGAAACAAATCTTTTTTAATTTATTGATATTCTTATTTTCTCTGTGTTCTCTGTGGTTAGGTTTTGACAACCACTTGGAAGGACGGGGATAGTGGCAACAGAATCTGAGTCGCCTAAACCCATTTGGACTACACGGGATAAGATCACTGTGGCCGTTTGCGCCTTAGGCTGGCTTTTCATCGTCCTGCGTTATTACCCCGGAGACATTGGCCGCTCTATGTACGAAACCGGACTAAAGATGTTCTGGTCTTCAGGCCTGGCTGCGATTTTTACCCGGCTTCTGGTTAGACTCCTTGTCTGGATCGAAAAAACAAGGCCGTCCTGGCCACGGATCATCAAGATACTTCTGGCCTTAGCCATCGCCTTTGGCATCATGCTGGCCATTGAAGACTATAAAAAATACCACACGCGGCCGGCCACAGAAGTATCCCGGCGGCAGATTCTGTCGTCACCAAACTATCCTTTCATGCCAAATGATAAGAAAATGATCAATATCTCAGCCCGGCGGTCAGATAAGGAGGACTCAGGGAGTGACCAATAAGAAGTCGGCCCGCAATAACTGGTTTGAAGAACACAAAGACATCTTTGTCCGAAATGCCATACGTGATTTTCTAAAAACCTTAAAATTTTTTGAACAACTATACAAGACATATAAGGAAAGTAAAGAAATGCCCTTTAAAAATATGGACTACTGGGTCGGCACCGAGGTGCGGAAGGGGCCTCTGTGGCAGTTCAAAGACCTCTGTCATATGGTGTGGGGCAATGAAGAACAAATGGATGTCGAGTGTGCCCTTATGGAGTGGCTCGTTGGCTCTGTCTTCCACGAGGGTATGAAGCTCAAGGAAAATATTTACTTATTGCAACATTATAAACCGGCTTATGAAAAAATGATCTATCAAAGTAAAAAAATGGTGGAAAATCATGGCGTGGATGATTATTTGGAACTTTTTGAAAAAACAACCGAAGAGGTTAACCTGGCAATGAGCCGCCTGAATCGCCTCTTTTTAAGGGCAGCCGAACAATTGCATAAAATCCTGCTGAAATACCCGGATAACCACCTTGTGCTTCGTCTATTAATAGAAAACGAGCCCGAATTTGACCGGATCTGGGAGGCCAATTCCATACCCAGGCTTTTTGAGGAAATGTTTTCCGGTCAGAAGGAAAAAGGTTACTGCCTGGCTGCCGAAAGTTATCGGGAAGGAAACTGGATGGAAAAGTCCCTGGATACATATCAAAAGGCCCTGGATATTAACCCGGACAGTAAGGAAGTCCAACAGGGCATGCAGGCTATAAAGGCTATTATAAAAAACAGCCCTTAAGAAGTCGGGAGTCGAGGGTCGGAAGTCAAAAAACGTTTGAAACGTCCGACACGTTCGAACGACCCGAACAGATCGAACCTTGAACGCCAAGTATCCCTTAATATTTTACTTAAAGTTATCCAATTAATTTAATCATATTCTGTGCTTTTTTATAAAGACTTATATAGCGACCCAGTACTCTGTCCCAGGTATAACGGCTATCTATAGCTTCCACGGCCTTACGCTGTATTTGCCGTAAAACTGCCGGGGGATCCCGATAAATAGCCAGGGCCTTATTGATAGTTTGGACCAGGGCTTCCGGGGTATGATCTGAATAACCAAATCCGGTCTGCCCGTCGATAACCTTAACCAGACCGCCGGTCAGATGGACAATGGGGACGTTACCCATTAACTGGGCCATAAAATCGGTAAGTCCACAGGGTTCATATTGTGAAGGGATGACAAAAAAGTCTCCTGCCGCATAAATCTGGTTGGCCAATACCGGATCATAACCAAAGAGAACAGCCATACGCCCCTTATTCTCCGGCAGGCCGGCCAGGGTGGCCAGAGAGTTCTCTATATGCCTGGATCCGCTGCCCAGTATCAGCACCTGAAACTCTTTGTCCTTTGGCATCAACATCTGTAAGGCCCGAACCAGGATATCCACGCCTTTTTGTTCTGTCAGCCGGCCAACCATGGTCAGAAGGGGTTTGCCTGCCGCATAATCAATCCGGCCGATGGCGTTTACTTTCTCAAACTTACGCTTATTTACATCCTCGATAAGGGTCTTCTTGCAGATCTCTTTGCCCTGAAAATCGTCCTTTAATGGGCTGAAGGCCGCCGGAATACCCAGCTTCTCCGGTTTTTCCGGATCAAAATCCTCCGGGTCAATGCCATTCGTTACACCCTCAAGGACTATTCCCCTGGACTTCAAGCTATGGCCCAGCCAACCGGTAAGACGATCTGCCTCCGTTTCCTGAAGCTCCCGCGCATAGTTTTCGCTCACCGTATTTATAACTGCATATCGCGCTGCCGCAATAAAAGGATCAAAGGCATTATGAAGCAAGGAATGTTCAATGACATGTCCCGGCAACCCGGTAATAGCCCTGGCAAAAGACAGGTCGCCCACCTCCTGGTGATAACCGACCCCCGCATTATGCACCGTAACCAGAGTGCCTGTCCCTGCAAAATAGGCCCGGTATCCATCGACTTCACGGATTATGGCCGGCATAATAGCCGTATGCCCGTCCTGACAGTGGATGATCTCAGGCCTTTCATCCATATAGATCATCAGCTCGAGGGCTGCTTTTTGCAGCAAGACATTCATGGCAAAATAGTCATAATGGCCTCCGCCCTGTTTGTGGCTGGGATCCTGCGCTTCTTCCTCGGCGGTATAAGTATAAACGCCTTTCTTTTCGCTGAAACGGGCGCTATCCACAAATAAAATCCGGACCTTGCCCTGCGTCAGTTTCCAGATACACACCTCTTCCTGCCGCTCTTCACCGGTATAATCCATTCTTACGTTGAAGGAATAAGACGTCGGCTTCAGATTTAATCTCTCCTTATTCATCATCCCGTAAAGCGGCATGACCACCGTAATCTTAATCCCGGCCCGGGCCAAGGCATGGGAGAGTTGCTTGCATACGTCCTTTACCCCTCCGGCGCCCGCCAGTCCATCGTATTCACGTGTAACCATCCACACGTTTTTGATTTCACTGCTTTTCTTGGCCATAAAGGCACCTCCTTGCGGTGTCCACAAAAAACCATTCTGTTTTTTCTACCCTTTTCGAATCTAAACTAAAATTACTTTAATCATACCAAATATTCCACATCAAAATCTAATTATTTGGTAACGTTCAAAAGGTGAGGCATCAATGTATTTCGACCGATTGGATATGGA
>JASEGX010000045.1 GCA_030017815.1 Thermodesulfobacteriota bacterium
CTAATATCTTGCTGGTGATCAGGAATACTCCATAACCTGCTGATTTTAATCTTGACAGCCAAATTAGACGGAGGCGGTCTGTGTTTCGCGGATTGAGGTTGAAAAATAAAGGGGGGTCACCTATAATGCATCTGATCTTCTGGCAGGTTTAGTGGAGGCAGAGAAGTTTATGTACTGGCCGGATATAGTTATACTCGCAATCATAGCTTTTTTTACCATCAAAAGTGCGATTCGCGGCATTATAAGAGAAATTTCTTCGGTTGTAGCCCTGTTAGCCGGTTTCGTTCTGGCCAGCGCTTACTATATAAGACTGGGAAATCTTCTCTCCGGGCTGATTACAAACGCCGGCATCAGGCATCTGTTAAGTTTCGCAGGCATCTTCCTCCTGGTCTATCTGGTATTCATCCTGCTCGGTATGGCCGGTAAAAAGATAATGAAGGTTTCATTATTGGGCTGGTTTGACCGTACAGCCGGCGCTCTCATGGGGTTTGTCAAGGGGACGTTTATCGTCTGCGTGATATTGATACTGATTACCGCCTTTCTTCCACCCAAGGGCCTCTTTATACAAAAATCGAAATCATATAAGTACCTGAAACACCCCATGGAGATAATGCTTTGTCTGGTTCCCTATACCCTGAAGGAAAGCTTCCGCGAAAAGCAGCAGGCATTGTTTAAGTCATCCGATACCAAAGAAAAACAGAAAAAGGGGATAAAAGATAACCCGCTAACCAATAAGAGATAACCCTCTCATCCCCAATGCGTGATAATAAAAAAATCAAAGAAAACTTTTCCAGATTAGTCCAGATCATGGATCGGCTCCGTGCCCCGGAAGGCTGCCCCTGGGACAGGAAACAATCCGCAGAGACAGTAAAAAACTATCTCCTGGAAGAGACTTATGAAGTGGTAGCGGCGGTTGAGGACAATAACCCCGGTCAGGTCTGTGAAGAACTGGGCGACCTGCTCTTTCTTATCATATTCTTATCTTTGATGTATGAAGAACCGGAAGCCTTTAACATAAATGATGTGATGGAATCTATTGCAGCCAAGCTAATCCGGCGGCATCCCCATGTATTTGGCGCCGAAAGGGTCGCCTGTGCTGAAGAAGTCAGAGACCAGTGGCATAAGATCAAGCGGGAGGAGGCCAGACAACGAGGTGAGGAAGGGTCATTTTTTGCTTCGGTGCCCCGTAATCTCCCCGCATTGCTTCGCGCCCAGCGTATCGGCGCCCGGGCCGCCCGGACCGGTTTTGACTGGGAGAATGCGGACAGCGTCTGGGAAAAACTGGATGAAGAACTATCGGAGCTAAAAGAGGCCTGCAATAGAAATAACCCGACGCACATCAGAGATGAAATGGGCGATGTCCTCTTTACCCTTGTTAACCTAAGCAGACATCTCCATATAAATGCGGAAGAGGCCTTGCGGCTTACGGTAGATAGATTTATCAGGCGATTTGATGAGATGCGGAGTACACTGGAAAAAGATGGCCGACCGCTGGAAGAATTCACCCTGGATGAGATGGATGCCGCATGGGAAAAGATTAAGGATAGCGTATAGCGGGTAGCGATTAGCGTGTAGCGAGTGGTATGATCAACGATACCCTAAACGCTATTCGCTATACGCTAACGCTATCTTCTTGATCCAAACAGGGCCGTGCCAATACGTACTATGGTAGCCCCTTCCTCTATGGCTACCTCAAAATCCCCGGTCATACCCATAGATAGTTCTTCAAGGCGAATCTTGGGAATATTCCTGACCTGGATTTCCTCCCCCAGTTCCTTAAGACGGCGAAAATAAGGCCGCGCCTTTTCCGGATCGGCAAAGAAAGGAGGCATAGTCATAAGCCCGCGCACAGAAAGATTGGGCAGCACGGCTACTTTCTCCAGAAAAGGCAAAAGGGCATCCGGGATAATCCCGCCCTTGTTTTCTTCTCCACTTAAATTGACTTCGATCAAAACGGGCATAATACGGGGAATGGCTGCCGCCCGTCGGTTAAGCTCTATGGCCAGTTCTTCGTTATCCAGAGAGTGGATGAGGTCAAAAAGCCGGACTGCATACTTGGCCTTGTTGGTCTGCAGGCGGCCGATGAAATGCCAGGATACCCCGGGGCCGACCTCTTCGATCTTGGCCCGGGCCTCCTGGACATAATTTTCTCCGAAAAGTTTAAGTCCGTAAGAAATAGCCTCCCTTATCCTGGCCACCGGCACAGCCTTGGTAGCCGCCAGCAGCTTAACCGTAGATGGGTCACGCCCGGCCCGGACGGCAGCCTCAGAAATCCTCTTTTGGACAGCGTCAATGTTTTCTGAAAGCATATCTTCCTTTAATCCTATACGCTACCCGCTAATCGCTACACGCTACCCTGGGCCGAATTATACCCACAGCCTGCATGGCCCCGATTAATTCAGATAAAGGCAGCCCGACCACGTTGGTATAAGATCCCTCTATTTTCTCTACCATGAAGGCGCCAATACCCTGGACGGCATAGGCCCCGGCCTTGTCCATAGGTTCTCCCGTGACTACATAACTTGTAACCTCGGCCGTAGTCAATTTCTTTATCTTTACGCGGCTCTGAACCGCCTTTTTATATGCCGCGCCTTTCTCGTGGTGCAACAGACAGAAGGCCGTGATAACCTCATGCCAGCGGCCGGAAAGGCGGCCTAGCATGGAAATCGCCTCTTTCTCAGTCTTTGGTTTACCCAGGACTTCATGGCCTATAATGACGATAGTGTCCGCAGCCACCACCCAGCTCCGGGGATGACTACAAGAAACAGCCCGGGCCTTGGCCTCTGCCATCTCCAGGGCATACCGGGCCGGGTCGCCATCCATAAATGGGGCCTCTTCGACGTGGCTGACTACCACCTCAAACTTAAGCCCTAAAGTCCGCAAAAAATCCTGACGCCGGGGTGAACCTGAGGCCAGAATCAGCGGGGCGGTAGTTTGAAAAGGGCTTGGGCGTTTTTTTGTGTCCATTGGGCGATCTCTATGACCGAACCTCCCTTAATACCAGCTATCTTTTGGCCTACATGGATGACATAGGCTGGCTCATTTCGCTTACCCCGATAGGGGACCGGCGCTAGAAATGGGGCGTCGGTTTCAATGAGCAAACGATCCATAGGAACATTCTTTACCACATCTTGCAATATCGTAGCCTTGGGAAAAGTAACAACACCGGCGATGGAAATATAGAAGCCCATATCCAGACACTCCCTGGCAAGGGTGTAATCACCTGAGAAACAGTGGAATACACCGCCCACATCTTCCGCTTTTTCTTCCCTTAAGATACGGATGATCTCATCATGGGCATCACGGTCATGGATAATCAGCGGCAACTTTAACTCCCGCGCCAGTTGTATCTGCTGCCTGAAACATATCTCCTGCTCTCGCCGCGGGGAGTATTCCTTGAAAAAATCAAGACCTATTTCACCAATGGCCACTACACGCGGACTTTTAGTCAGATGTCTTAGACTATCGTAAGTCTTGCTAGTTACCCCTTTCGCATCATGGGGGTGTATGCCTGTAGCGGCAAATACGCCTTCATACTGTTCGGCAATAGCAACTGCCTGCCGGGAGCTGGGAAGGTTAATACCAATAGTAATTATCTGTCTGACCCGGGCCGCATGTGCCCGGGAGACTACCTGTGCACGGTCTGAGGCAGCATCATACATGTCCAGGTGGGCGTGGGTGTCGATATACATGTGGCTTAATCCCCCATGATCCGCAAGACTACAATGCCCAGCTCGTATAGGGCATAAAGAGGTACGGCCATAAGCATCATGTTAAACACATCGGGCGTAGGGGTAGCGACAGCCGCCACAATGGTGACTATAAATATAGCGTAGCGGCGGTAGCGCTGAAAAAAGCCGGCTCCGCAGAGTCCTATCCTGCCGCAGAAGACCATGATTAAAGGCAACTCAAACATGGTCCCAAAGACCAGAATAAAGACAAAACAGAAGGTAAGGAAACGGTCGAGGGAAATAGCCGCCTTAACGTGTGCGGTCTGATAACCAAGAAGGAACTTAACACCAAAAGGAAGGGTAACAAAATAGCAAAAGGCAGCCCCTGCATAGAATAAAAGGATGCCTGTAAGCACAAATACCAGCCCTGTTTTTCTGGTTAGCCCAAATGGCTTCGCTACAGCGCGCCAGAGCATTACCATAATAAAGGGAACGAGCGCAAAGATACTGATGGCGAATGAAAGTTTAATCAACGCCATAAAAGGCTCAGCGACTGAAAAAAAGGCCAGTTCTTGATGGAGATGGTCCTGGAGGGCGGCCAGTATCCGGCCGGAAAGAAAGTAAGCGCCTATGGTAGCAGTAACCAGGGCTGTAATTATCCACAGGATGCTGCGGCGCAATCCAGTTAAAATTTGTAGTAACTTTTCTTGATCCATCAAGCCGATGCCGTTAGCCGCAGAGGAAAAAATGAAAATCTGGAAATCAAGAAATCAGGAATAAAAGATTTTTTCATGAGTTCCTGAGTTCCAAATTTTATTCTTTTTGCAGTCTTTGCGCCTTTGCGTGAAAATATGCCCCCTGTGAACGGTTTTATTTGTATTAGAGGTGCTTACGAATAAAGTTGACGGCGTTTTTAAATAATATAAGCCCCTGGCCTTCCTCAGGCAGTTTCTCCCGTGTCCAGCGAGGATGGTTGGTATAATGCAGATAGGCCTCAGGATGGGGCATAAGCCCGAAGAGTCTCCCGGTAGGATCGCAAATACCGGCGACGGCATCTGTGGAACCGTTAGGATTCCAGGGGTATTCCATGGTCGGCTCATCACCCCCTGCCTGCGTATATTGGAGAACCACCAACCCTTCCGCATGTAATCTTTCTAATACAGAGGCATCACGGGTAATGAATTTTCCCTCGCCATGCCGTACCGGTAAGTAGAAGTGGTCAACGCCCTTTGTAAGCACGCAGGGAGAATGGCTATTTACCCGTAGGTAAGTCCAGCGATCTTCAAAGCGGCCGGAGTCATTATAGGTCAACGTTACCTCTCGTTCCGTATAGCGGCCTTCAAAGCCAGGCAGGAGGCCCAGTTTGACCATCAACTGAAAACCATTGCAAACGCCGAAGACGAGTTTGCCGTCATTAATAAAACGAAGCAACTGTTCCAGAAGGCGCTCTCCGCTGCCCCGGACTGTGGCATAGCGAAAACGATTGGCACCGGCCTGGGCGGCGCCTAGATCGTCTCCATCCAGGAAACCGCCGGGCAGATTCAAAAAGTGGTAGTCATCAAGGCGCTTGACACCATAAATAAGATCGCTGATATGAACAATGTCAACTTCGTCCGCACCGGCCAGGCGGCAGGCATGGGCCATCTCCATCTCACAATTTGTGCCATTGCCGGAAATAACAATAGAACGCACTTTTTTTACCATCTGTCCTCCAAAGCGAGGTCATTATAGTCCAAGGGGGTAAAAAATCAAGCCAGGAAACGACAGCCAAATACCTTCAGACCTTTACCAAGAGGACAT
Source organism: Thermodesulfobacteriota bacterium (assembly GCA_030017815.1). Classification (GTDB taxonomy): domain Bacteria; phylum Desulfobacterota; class QYQD01; order QYQD01; family QYQD01; genus QYQD01. The sequence continues at coordinate 5,472 of JASEGX010000045.1, forward strand.
GGATGTAACGCGGATCCATGGGGGTGTGAATATCAAGAAATCCCATGTCTTCTTCTATGCGTTCATGGCAGGCTTCAAGATAGCGGGTAATACGCCCCTGCTCCTCGGGTGTCGGAGAAAAATGCGGCTCCAGCAGTATCTTTTCCATCTCTTCTTTTATATCTGGTGAGAGCTTTCGCCCCGTTTCTTTGCTGCCTTCCGCCCAAAGTCTGGGGAAAAGGGCATGGAGTTCCTCAACCGTAAGGGGCCAAAGATGCGGAGTATTACTTAATAGCTTCTGGGACGCGACAGTAAACAGTATTACACTCCAGGTGAGGTCTAGGGCCATCTGAATATTGCATGCGGCCAGGGGAAGGTCCTTTATCAGGCCATAATCTGTAAGGCGTTCTTTCATCAACCTGCCGATGAGTTCTGCCTCTCCCAGCCTTTCCTTAGCCTCCTCCACCTCACGTAGTGTGCCAAAGTCACGATAATCATCGTCTCTACCCATTCTGTTTTCGCCAAAGGGGTCGTAATAAAGCGGATGCCTCCGTAATAACCCGGTCAGGAGCGAACGCCAGGGTTCATCTGCCGGAGAAAGGTTCTTCTCCACATAGCCCTTATTAACCATAGATATCGCCTTCTTCTTCAGGGCAATGGCCTGCGCATAGCCAAAGCGAAAGATTTCCGTTAGAGGTATAGCTTGAAGGATTTCCCGGGCCCGTTCGGGTTGCCCTTGGCCGAGGTACTCCAGGCCGATATTAAAGTAGCGGGAGGCCTTCTGGATCCCCCTCTTAATATCCTTCATCTCATCGAATTCAAGGACATCTGCCATAACAACATGGTTGCAGACATGGGCCCAATCGCGCTTGACGCGGTCCAGAAGCTCTTGATCACCTATGAGTTCAAGGACCTTTAGTACAAAAGAGGGTCGTTCGGAAACAGACAGCGGATATACAGGCACCGGAGCCATTGACTCAATATCGGATTCGATCAGAGATGGAGGTACAACCGGCTTTACCTGGGAGGGATCGGGTATAGAAGGCGGTTTGTATATATCCAGGGCCTCATGAAAGGTGGGGACACCATGCTCTGCCAGTCTGGCCTGCCGCCACTTATAGGCATCCTCTTCACTCTCCACTTCAACGTCCCAGATTATGGATTCCATGAGATCAAAGTAAAGCTTTGGATTTATCTCCCGGGCAATCTCCACGATCCTACCCAACGTGTCCTGAACGCCTGGCTTCTTAAAGCGAATAAAGTAATAATTATCCACGGTAAAGGACGGGAAGCCGTCTATTTCTTCAAGCCTATCTTCTTCCATGCCGACCTTAAAGGCGCTGGCAAAATGTTTAAACAGACTCACCAGGAGGGCAAATTCCACGGTATTAAGCCACGCGGCTACCTTGTCCTCGCTGCAGGCAAAGAGGAGGCGCAGCCACTCAAAAATCTTGTCGGGTCTAAGGCGGTCCTTTTGCCACCAATCAATATCCAGGATAAGGTGCAGTTGCTCAGGAGTGGTCAGACTAATGAGCGGTAGGGCATCTGTGGCCCCTATCTCTTTTATCGTAAAAAATAACTCTTCCGGCGGGAAGAGGGCCACGACCTCTTCTGGATGGCTCGTCAATAATACCAGGGCCTGTCTTTCCTTTGCGGAGGCGCGCATTATAAAGTCAACTCGATCCGGCAAAGGCAACTGATCCAGAAAACGGCCTGCTTCGCCGGCGTCCAGTTTCAGCAAATCACCCGGTAATTTTTTTGTATATGACTTCTTTTCCATAATAATATAAAACCCTTTCAGGCCATCAGCCCTCAGCGGTCAGCATTCAGCTTAATGTCTTGTTTATTATAGGTTTTTTGCTGACGGCTGATAGCTGAATGCTTATAATCTCAATAGCTAACATCGAAGGCATTCTTGATAAGTTCAAACTGCGGCTGGCCACCTGCAAATTGGATGGTCACCACGTCGAAGCGGGCTCGTTGTCTGAAAAGTCCGTTCTTATTTATAAACGCCAGGGCCGTCCTGGACAACTGTCTTTTTTTGTGGGCAGTAATAGCCTCCTTGGGGTCTCCATACCTAAGGGAGCCACGGGATTTAACCTCTATGAACACCAGCGCCCCATCTTCTTCCGCAATAATGTCCACCTCTCCCATGCTGTCCCGGTAGTTTCTGGCCAAAATAACATACCCGGTTTTTTTGAGGAATGTTACGGCTAAGTCCTCTCCCTTTTTGACGGCGAGTATCTTATCCAACCACATACTCCTTTACACCGCGAAAGCTCCGCCGGTGTATGGGGCAGCAGCCATGTTTCTCAATGGCATGGCGGTGTTCTCTGGTGCCATAGCCCTTATTCCGGCCAAAGTTATACACCGGATATTGCTCATGGTACTTATCCATAAGCGCATCCCGATATACCTTGGCAATGATGGAGGCCGCAGCAATAGATACGCTTCGGGAATCCCCCTGAGCTATGGTTTTTTGGGGAATGGCGGCGGGCATAGGCACAATGCCGTCCACCAGGAGATAGTCCGGCCTGGGATTGAGCTGAGCCACGGCTATTTGCATAGCCTTAAGCGTGGCTTGAAGGATATTAATCTGATCGATCTCTTCTGACTCTACGGCGCCGATGCCTATAGATATGGCCTGGCTACGGATAAGATCATCGCAAGTGGCTCGTTGGCGGGCAGAAAGGACTTTAGAGTCATCTATCCCCGTAAACTCACCGGTAGGAGGCAGAATAACAGCGGCAGCCACCACCGGTCCTGCCAGTGGTCCCCGCCCGACCTCATCTACCCCGGCTACAAACCTCACACCTTGAAGGTGAAGTTTTCTCTCCCAGAATAGACGTCCGCCTCCTTCGAATTCGGGCGAGGCAAGCTCCCACATAACTATCCCTACCTCTTTTCCTTAATGCGAGCCGCCTTCCCGGACAATTTGCGGAGATAGTAAAGTTTTGCCCGACGTACTTTGCCGTGAGAGATGACCTCAATCCGATCAATACGTGGTGAATGAAAAAGGAAAGTCCTCTCTACGCCCACGCCATAGGAAACCTTCCTCACAGTAAAGGTGGCATCAGCAAGACTCCCGCGCATACGGATAACTATCCCCTCAAAGACCTGAATGCGCTCTTTTTCTTCGCCTTCTTTTATCTTGACGTGGATCTTTACTTTATCCCCTGGTCTAAAATCAGGCAGATCGCCTCGCATCTGTTCACGTTCAATCAGTTCCATTACATCCATAAAGTACCTCCCTATCCTCTGTCACCCAAAAATCTATCTACTATAATAGCCGCAGCGCTGCGCACAGAAAGGTGATTGTACTGTGCGCATTTTTGAACTGGCTTTAAAACATAATCGGCTTGTTCTATTACCTCTCCGGCTAATCCCCAGGCCGTGCCGAAAATCAACAATAGCGGGCGATCACCCGCTAACAGTCTCCGTGCCTCTTCTATACCAAGCGCTGGCCCTCTTTCCTTGGCGCCTGTAGCCAGGACAACGGGTTCCTTACCGGTTCCGGCCTGAATACTTTCCCGGGCCTGTTTGATGGAATCGCTAACCCGTACCAAATTAAGGGCATCGACCCGGTCCTTATTGTACACGCCGCCCCAGCCGAAAAGCCAATGGTCAAGTATCCGCCCTATAAAAGCCTGTTGTTCTTTAACCGGGGTTATAACATGGAAGGCGCCCAGATCATAAGTCTTCGCCAGCCGTGCTAAATCATGTAAGTCTAAATTAGTTACGGCTGAGGCAATAACAGAACCCTTTTTATTATAAACAGGATAGTGGACAAGCGCTATGTCCACCCGAACCTTATTTTGCATCAGCCGGCCTTCAGTTTGCGCTCTCTTTCAATCTCTTCCAGCAAACGGCGGTCCTCAACAGAAAGGTCAGCGGTCTTCAACAAATCCGGCCTCTTGAGCAGGGTATGCTTCAGGGCCTCTTTGCGGCGCCAGAGAGCGACCTTTTCATGATCCCCGGACAATAAAACAGACGGAACTTCCAACTCCTGCCATACTTGCGGCCTGGTAAACTGGGGATACTTCAGGAGGCCGTCCATAAAAGAATCTCTGGCCGCCGAATCCGGCGAACCCAGTACACCCGGCAACAGCCGGGTTATCGATTCAATGAGCACCAGGGCAGCTAATTCTCCCCCGGAAAGGACATAGTCGCCGATGGATATCTCGTCATCTACAAAATGAAGAAGCCGTTCATCAATACCTTCGTAACGCCCACAAATAATGAATAGGTGACTATGTGCGCTCATTTCTCTGGCTACGGCTTGTGTATAAAGCCGGCCTTGCGGGCTGAGCAGAACCACCCGGGTTCTAGCATCTTCAGCCTTAATGGCCTGGATGGCCCGGTAGATTGGTTCGGGCTTCATCACCATCCCCTCACCACCGCCATAAGGACGATCATCCGTAACCTGATGTTTATCTGTGGTGTAATCCCGCAGATTTATAACTCTGACGCTGACCTTGCCTTCCTTGACGGCCTTGCCCAGAACACCTTCGGCCAGGACTGAAGATGGCAGTTGTGGGAATATGGTCAAGATATCAAATATCATTCATATTCAACAAATCTTCCAGCAGGCGGATCGTCATGATCTTATTCGTCAGGTCTATATTAACCACTACGTCTTCGATAGCCGGGATAAGATATTCTTTTGATCCATTTTCGACTACATAAACGTCATTACTGCCGGTCGGAAAAATGGCCTTTATCTTTCCCAGGACATCCCCATCTTCTAATCGGACCGTCAACCCTATAATCTGGTGCCAGTAGTATTCGTCAGCCGGTAACTCTTCAAGCCACCTTCTCGGACAATAGACCTCTGAATCAATAAATGACTCCGCCTTTGTGCGGGAATCCACTCCCGATAGACCGAGAAGGCTGACTTTCCCTTTCACGCCGGCAGATTCCAACCTAAGCTCTTGAAGTCCACCAGCTTTATCTTTCAACCACACGGCTTTTAATGCCTTGAAGCTGTCGGGCGATTCGGTGTAGGACAAAACCTTCAACACCCCTCTGACACCGTGAGCGCCAACTACTTTTCCGATGAGGATGTAATCCTCATCCATTAGCCTGCTACTCAATGATCTCGAGGACTGACCTCTTCCTTAACTTAGTCGAGGCAGCGCTTAAGATAGTACGCATAGATCGGGCAGTGCGTCCCTGTTTGCCAATAACCTTTCCCAGGTCTTCCTTGGCTACCTTCAATTCGATGACGGAAGTCTGCTCGCCCTCTATCTCATTAACTTCCACTGCATCCGGATTATCGACCAAAGCGCGTGCAATATACCTGATCAGTTCCTTCATCTCTCCAAACCTCCCTATCGTTAGGCTCGCTCGACGATCATGCCCTGCAAAAATATTCTATACAGTATCCGTCTAAAGTGGAAGTTATTTTTTTAACAAGCCGCCGCTGATAAGTAAGCTCCTTACTGTGTCTGTGGGCTTAGCCCCTTTCTGCAGCCAAGTGGCCAACTTTTGCTCATCCACCTGGACGGCATGAGGCGTCTGCTTAGGGTCATAAGTGCCTATTCTATCAATAAATTTACCATCTCGCGGCGATTCTGAGTTTGCTACTACCAAACGATAAAAGGGGCTTTTTTTGTCCCCTCGCCGCGCCAATCGAATTCTAACTGCCATACTATTTTTTACCTCCCCGGTTGTTGGTTTTTACTATCCCGAAAACAGATTTTGTATATTTCTTAGTCCACCTTTTTTGAGCCTTTTCATCATCTTTTGCATGTGAACAAAATTTTTCAGCAACTTATTTACGTCCTGCACCGAGGTACCACTGCCTTGAGCGATGCGTCGCCTGCGGCTTCCATTTATGATTGTATAATTGCGTCGTTCCACCCTGGTCATGGAATTTATAATAGCCTCTATTCTGACTAACTCGCTCTCGTCCGGACGCAGTCCTTGCAATGATTTGATCTTGTTTAGACCAGGAATCATGCCGATAATTTGTTCCAGAGTCCCCATCTTTTTTATCTGCTGTAGTTGGTCCCGGAAGTCCTCCAGGGTGAAAGACTCTTTCCTGATCTTTTTCTCGAGTTCTACGGCCTTTTTGGCATCAAAGGTGGCCTGGGCCTTTTCAATAAGAGTCAGGACATCGCCCATCCCCAGTATGCGGGAAGCCATGCGATCCGGATAGAAAGGCTCTAAAGCATCTAATTTCTCCCCTACACCAACAAATTTAATCGGCTTCTGAGTAACCGCTTTTATAGATAGCGCCGCTCCCCCGCGGGCGTCACCATCCATTTTAGTGAGAATTATACCCGTTAGCCCCAGTGTCTGGTTAAACTTCTCGGCTATATTAACCGCATCCTGACCGGTCATGGCATCAGCTACCAGAATAATTTCCGAAGGATCGATAGCCGCCTCGATGCCTTTAAGCTCATCCATGAGTACCGTATCAATGTGCAGGCGCCCCGCCGTATCTATGATGACGGTATCATAGGCCTTCTCCCTGGCCAGGATCATAGCCCTTTGGCAAATATCCAGGGGCTTCATATCCGGCACAGACGGATATGCGGGCATGTCCAAATCATTAGCCAGTTTTTGCAACTGTTCGATAGCTGCCGGCCTATAGATATCGGCCGGCACCAAGTAAGGACGCCTCCCCTTCCCTCGCAGGTGTAAGGCCAGCTTACCCGCCGTGGTGGTCTTGCCCGAACCTTGCAGACCAACCAGCATGATAGACACCGGCCATTTCCCTGAAAAATTGATATCTTGCTTCTGCCCCCCCATCAGGGCGGTCAATTCCTCGTGAACTATCTTAATAAGTTGCTGCCCCGGGGTAAGACTGTCCAATACCTCCTGTCCGACAGCTCGTTCATGAACTGTATTGACAAAATCTTTAACGACTTTATAGTTTACATCAGCCTCTAAGAGGGCGAGGCGCACTTCACGCAGGCCGTCCTGAATATTTTGCTCTGTTAATTTGCCGTACCCCCGAAGCTTCTTGAAAATGCGGTCGAGGCGTTCAGTTAAGCTTTCAAACAAAACACTACTCCCTGACTTTTTGAAACATAAAGAAGTATTTATAAAATTTCTTTTGACAACCGTCAAGCAAATTATATTTACAATTCCTTAAATAAATAGTAAGCCCGAATTGTAGGAACCAAAAAAACATTGCTAAGCAGCAATAAACTTATTACAATTTTTGTTTTAGGTTTTTTATATAACGGTAATTACATACCAAAAATCATGTTCGTAAGCTTTTTTAGGCCTGAGGCCTAGAGAAAGGATGGCTTAGTATGGCACGAGTTACGGTGGAAGATTGTCTAAAAAAGGTTAATAGTAGATTTAGTCTAGTTAATCTTGCGACAAAAAGGGTTAAACAGCTACGTAGCGGCGCACAACCCATGGTTCAATCTAAAAACAAGGAAATCGTTGTGGCCTTACGGGAGATAGCGGCAGGGAAGGTCACGCCTGAAAATATAGATGAATTAGAAAAGGTTGAAAAAAGGCCGCAGGTAGAAGAGGAGGTTAAAGAATAGGAACCATAAGGTTATGATCAAGCGCGATTATTACGAAGTCC
>JASEGX010000046.1 GCA_030017815.1 Thermodesulfobacteriota bacterium
CCCTTAGTCCCCTCCCGCCAGGGGAGGGGAAGTTTTCGGATGAAGACTACTTAGAGGTAAGGAAGCCAGGGATGAACCGTATTTTAGTGGTAGATGATGAAACCAACAACTTAAAGGCCATAAAACGCCTCCTACGCCGCGATTATATCCTGGAGTTTGCCCAAAATGGTGATGAAGCCCTAAAGCTTATCCCTGACTTTAATCCAGACCTTATTCTTCTGGATATCATGATGCCCGGGATCGACGGCTATGAGGTCTGCCGTCGATTGAAATCGGATAGCAAAACATCAGGCATCATGGTTCTGCTTGTTTCGGCAAAAAGCGCCCTCGAAGACAGGCTCAGGGGATACGAGGTTGGAACTGACGATTATATAATCAAGCCCTATGAGCCTGAAGAGTTGCGGGCCAAGGTCCGGATCCTTCTTCGCCTTAAAAACGCGCAGGACGAGTTAAGAACGGTTAACCGGGATCTTGAGAAACTGGTCGCCGTCAAGACCCGGGAGCTGGTCAAACAAGAACGACAGGCCATCGTCGGTCAGATGGTGCAGGGTATAGTCCACAATCTTAGAGGACCTCTTACGGTTGTTCATGTCCGGGCTGAGATCGCCTGCGAAACTGCCCGGAAATTGTTGGAAATCTCAAAAGATGATGAACTCGTAAAAAGTCAGAATTCCCCTCCCCTGGCGGGTCTCCAGAGGCGACTCGCCGGGGCGAGAGGGGATGAAGGGGAGGGGGAACATAACCATCTGAAATCACTTCCTTATTCACCCTCACCCCAACCCTCTCCCGTCAAGGGAGAGGGAGTTTTCGGACTTTTTCCGAAATCATCAAAAGATGACCCTGATAACTTTCAAAAATTAGCTGAAAACGTTATTCATAACCTGGATAGCCTATTGGAGGCGGTTGACAGGACCGATCTGCTCATCGACAGCCTGCTGGCAAAGGGGAGGCAGGAAGCTGCCGGAGAAAAACAGCGGCTGAACCTTAATGATATTATTGCACAGGAAATAAAATTTTTAGATGCGGATATGGATTTAAAACACGGGGTCAAAAAATACCTGGACCTTGATCCTTCTATTCCGGATTTATACGGCACCTACAGCGACTTTTCACAGGTGACATACAACCTGATAAAAAATGCCTCGGAGGCCATGAAAAATTTACAAAAGAAAGAATTACGCATCTCCACCAGGCACGATGATGAAAACATCTATATCATATTTCAAGATACAGGCTCAGGAATATCTTCGGAGGATTTGGAACGGATTTTTGATCCTTTCTTTACTACCAAGCCTGGAAAGGAACCCGATAACGCAGGAGAGCCAACTGGTACCGGGCTGGGGTTGTATACCTGTTCTCAGTTGATGAAATATTATGGAGGGGAAATCTCCGCGCAGAGCAAATTGGGCGCCGGGACTACTTTCACCATAACCATACCCCAAAAAAGGCCTTTGCTCCATGATTGACGAATCAGGTGATCGGCTTACTCAACGTTATTTTTCTTTCTCTGGATCCAGTTGCATACCCAGGGTATCTGCAAAATATTTATTCATATCATCTTCGATCGATTCGGAAAAATATTCCTCCGGCAATACAAAAACATCTTCTGCCGCGTCTTTAGTTATACCCGGGTAGCGCCTCTCCAAATCTTGTATCAGGCGGTCCTGCTCCCTTAGCCTGCACATCATTTTGTGCGCCGCACGTAAGAAATCAAAATGTTTCAGGGTCTGACGGATGGAGACCTTTATCTCCTCATTGTCCCAGGGTTTGGTAAAAAAACGGAAGACCTCGCCTTCGTTGATGGCCCTGAGAACCGTCGGGGTATCACTCTGCCCGGTAAGAACAATACGGGCCACGGCCGGATATTTTTCCTTGACCATCTTCAACAGCTCAAGCCCGTTCATCCCAGGCATACCCAGGTCGGAAATGATCAGGTCAACTGATTTAGCCTGTAAGATGTCCAGCGCTTCTGTTGCGCTGCCGGCGGTGAGTATCGCATATTCTTCATTGCGCAGAGTCCTTTCCAGACTCCTCAGCACATTGACCTCATCATCTACAATTAAGACGGTATGGCCATAGTTTTCCATAGGAGCACCTTTCAAGGGGTTGTTACGTCGCCTATCTCCCGTGAGAGAACGTATCCTTTCACAGGACTAGGAGCAATCGTTTATATCCGAAGTATCGGAGTAAATACCGCGTAGCTTTAACAAATGTATCTGTAACTACCCAGGTTCAAAGTTCCAAGGTTCAAGGTTAGAGTATGAAAAGCGCAAAGTAGCCAACCATGAACTGTGAACCTGACAATCTGATTAATTACATGTATCTTATAACCCCAAAGGCCAACGTTTAAGAAAACCATAACTCGAGTCGATAAGAAATAAAAGTTTAACTTGGTATTCATCCGTACAGGACAATGAAGGACGGAGGCATGACTCATCCAGGGATAGGGAGAAATACGAAGGCGCTGCGGGAGAACGAGAAGAAATTCCGGAGCATTTGCGCTGCAGCACAGGATGCTATTATTATGATGGATAATGAAGGGAATATTTCTTATTGGAATGAAGCAGCAGAACAGATATTTGGCTATTCGAGTCAGGAGGCCCTGGGCCAGGAAGTACACATACTTCTTGCACCAATGCGCTACCACGAAGCTTATAGGGGGGGCTTTAGCAGGTTCAAGGCGACCGGTCAAGTGCCTGCTGTTGGGAAAACACTCGAATTGGCGGCGGTGAAAAAAGACGGAACAGAATTTCCGATAGAGCTGTCTGTTTCAGGGGTGAACCTGGAAGGCAAATGGAGCGCCATAGGGATATTAAGGGACATTACCGGGCGAAAGCAGGCCGAGGAACGATTGTTGAAAGTTAAAACGGAGCTGGAGGAAATGAACCGGAGGCTCCAGGAAAATCAGGCCCAACTGGTGCAATCGGAGAAAATGGCCTCCATCGGTCAACTGGCCGCCGGTGTGGCCCATGAGATCAACAATCCGGTGGGATTCATCAACAGCAATCTGACCACACTGGATGAGTACCGACGGGACCTGACCACACTCATCAATAATTACCTGGAACTCGAACAGTTGGCGGACAGGGATCCGGCGTTATCAAATAACCATGACCTGGTCAGCACTTTAGAAACCATCCGGAACTTGAAAGAGAAGATGGATATAGACTTTGTCCTCGGCGACTTTGATAAGGTCATCGCCGAGTCCAGGGAGGGAACGGATCGGATCAAGAAGATCGTGCAGGCTTTAAAGGACTTTTCGCACGTGGACCAGGCCGAACTCAAGTGGGCCAATCTCAACAAAGGCCTGGAGAGCACCTTAAATATCGTCTGGAACGAGATCAAGTACAAGGCCACGGTGAAGAAGGACTATGGGGACATACCGGAGGTTTACTGCTACCCCCAGCAGATCAATCAGGTCTTTATGAACATCCTGGTAAATGCTGCCCATGCCATTGAGGATAAGGGTGAGATAGGGATAAGCGATACCGGAAAGGGCATCCCTCCGGCGAACCTGCGCAAAATATTTGATCCCTTCTTTACCACGAAGCCGGTGGGTAAAGGGACCGGCCTCGGCCTGAATGTGAGTTATAACATCGTCAAAAAACACCAGGGCGAGATCAAGGTGGAAAGTGAGGTAGGCAAGGGCACCACCTTTGTCATTAGGCTGCCGGTGGAAGGACCAAAAGAAGGCGAAGAGAAAACACAATGACAAAGTTCAAAGCTCAAAGTTCAAATCAATGACAAATAAACAAGTTCAAATGACAAAGGAAATTCAAAGTTCAAATAAAAATAACAACAAGGTTTACGATCTCGAAGAGAGGACAGCCCTGTTTGGAGAAAGTGTTATTGATTTCGTCAAAACACTACTGCAGGACTCGATTAATAGGGAATTGATAGGCCAGCTTACTCGTTCGAGCACAAGTATTGGAGCCAATTATATGGAGGCAGATGGTGCAGAATCTAAAAAAGATTTTCGGCACAAAATTGCCCTCTGCAAAAAGGAAGCAAAGGAGACAAAGCACTGGCTAAGAATGATTGCCAGGGCTAACCCGCACAGAAAAGATGAATGCAGGAAATTATGGAATGAGGCGCAGGAATTAACTTTGATATTTTCTTCTATTCTGTTGCGCAAAAACAGCAAGGGCAATGGCGAATGACAGTTTTGGCATTTAGTCATTTGGATTTCATTTGAACTTTGGATTTTGGAATTTGAAATTATAAATGCAGTCCTGGTAAACCGCCGTGCCTTTGGATATGAAAATATTGGGGTAACCCTGGAAAAGATATGGCTGAATTTGATCCGCGCAATCAGCGCCTTATCGCAAAAATAGTTTATTACGGCCCGGCCTTGAGTGGCAAGACGACCAACCTCATGGCTCTATACGACGAACTGTCGCCGGCAGGGCGTGGCGACTTGATGATGCTTAACACCCAGGGCGATCGGACACTTTTCTTTGATCTCCTGCCGGTGCTGGTCGATATAGGTGGTGGGATCAAACTAAAGATCAAGCTCTTTACCGTACCCGGACAGGCAATACATGACGCTACCCGTAAGGCCGTCTTATCCCGTGCGGATGGGGTAGCCTTCATCGCTGACTCTCAGCGTAATCAGGCCCTGAATAATTATGAGAGCTTCATGAATCTGGAAAAGAATGCCTGCCGGGTGGGCCTGGACTTTGACAATCTGCCTCTGGTTATCCAGTTTAACAAAAGGGACCTTAAAGATATTCTTTCAAAAGAGGAGATCGAGGCCCGCTGGAAAGGAAACGGCCTTCCCGTGTATTTTGCTTCCGCCCTCTATAAACGCGGGACAAAAGAGACCTTCTTTGGCCTTTTAAGGCTGACCCTGCGTTCCCTGGATAAGCAGTTTGGTCTGAGTCAGCACTATGGTTATGAGGAAGAAAAGATAATGGAACGCATTGTCGATAGTGAGGGAGATGGTTGAGTGGTGGAGTAGTTGAATAGTTGAGTAGTTGTGTAATTGGGTGGTTTTTTTCATTGTTTAACCTTTCAACCCCTCGACCACTTAACTACTTAACCAACAACCAAGACATTATGTGGGATAGAGAGCGAAAGTTTTCAGAATTAATAGATGAAAAGACCCGGGGCTTTTTCCGGGACGTGGTGGAAGAAGCCTGTTTTTCCCCCTGGTCGCTATGGGAGAAAGAGGGATTAATCCTGTCCGCAAAAAGAATGGAGGCCGGTTACCCGGAGACCGTGCTTGGGCCCAGGATGGCCGAATGGTTTCAGTTGACGGATGGCGGTGAGCAGCCTGATCATTTTGAGACAGAACGCGGCCTCTGTCTGGCCTTCCCGGTGCGGTATGATTTCGATATAGCAGGCGTCCTGGTCATTGGTCCGGTGGCTGAGGAAAATGCCTTATCCCATATGCGAGCCATGGGGAAACTGCTGGCCGGCCTGACCGAACTGATGTTGTGGACTAATCTGAAACAGGCCCTCATGATTGACGCTCAGAGTCAGATTATGGCCTTCTCATATGAGGAGGCAGTGCAGAAAAACAAGGAATTAGAAGAGAGCGAAGGGCGTTATCGGGAGCTTGCGGAAAGCCTGGAAGTAAAGGTGGCCGAAAAGACGGCTGAGCTGAAAGAGGCCTATGTGAAACTGCTCCAGGCAGACAAGATGGCCTCCATTGGCCAGTTGGCCGCGGGCATAGCCCATGAAATCAATAACCCTCTGGCCTTCATTAAAAGCAACATAAATACTTCATTTCAAATGACTGGTGATCTCATAGAAAAAATTAAAATCTGTAAGGCCGTAAACGCAGACCTGGAGGGTGGCTCCGACCCCCGTCTTAACCCTTTGAAAGAAATTTTTGCGGCCCAGGCCGGGGAGGACCTGAATATACTGCTGGAAGATTTTCAGAGCCTGGTGTCCGAAACTCTGGACGGAATAGCCAGGGTACAGAAGATCGTTTCAGATCTCAAAGAGTTTTCGCACGTAGATGACGCAGCGGTGAATATACTTGATATCCATAAATCCCTGGACGCAACGCTTAGTGTCCTGGCGCATAAGCTGCGGGCAGGTATTAAAATCGTCCGTCGCTATGGGGATAATATTCCGCCTGTTAAATGCCATCCTCATCAGATTTCTCAGGTTTTTATGAATGTTATCCTTAATGCCATACAGGCTATTAAGGACAAGGGAGAGACAATCATTAGTACCGTCTTTGTAAATGGGGCGGTGAAAATAGAGATAAGTGATACCGGCTGCGGCATTCCGCCGGATCATCTCCCCCGCATCTTCGACCCCTTTTTTACCACCAAGCCGGTCGGTCAGGGCACAGGAACCGGCTTAAGTGTATGTTATGAGGTAATCAAGGCCCATGGGGGGACCATTGAGGCCGCAAGCGAAGCAGGCAAGGGGACGGTGATTACCATAGTGTTGCCAGTGTAGGTTATTTTGGGAATGGTAAGGGAGAATACGTGGTGTAGGATAAAAGCACGGATAGGCAAAGGAATAAAATGACAAATTCCAAAGTTCAAAGTTCAAATGAATGTCAAAGCACCGAAGTTCAAATGTTTGGGTTTTTGGTCATTTGGATTTGATTTGAACTTGGGATTTTGGCATTTGAAATTTAGTATGCAATCTAACAGCCTGTCCGGCCATAGGCGTCCTACCTGTAGATCGCTAAAGGTGGTGAACCATTAGAAGTGTCTAAATTTGCTGCGCTATTCCTGGGGGAAACACCAGGATCGGAAGAGAACCAGCCCTCGAAAGAGGGGTCAAGTTCCTATACCATCCTCTTTGTCGATGACGAGGAAAACGTGCTTTCCGCCCTTCGCCGGGTGTTCCGCCGGGAAAACTATAAGGTGCTGACCGCAAAGGGCGGTATCGAAGCCCTCGATATCCTCGCCCGGGAACTGGTTCAGGTGGTAGTCTCCGATTTTAAAATGCCACAGATGGACGGGGCCGCCTTCCTGCGCGCCGTGAAGGAGAAGTATCCCCAGACCATTCGCATCATGCTCACCGGTCACGCCGACGTGGGTGCGATAATGGGGGCGGTTAATGAGGGGGCGGTCTATAAGTTCATTACCAAGCCATGGAATGACGATGACCTGAGGCTGACCGTCAGCCTGGCCCTGGAGCAATATGATCTTATTAAAGAAAATAAGTTCCTCAAGGAAAAAAAACGAGAAGCGGAACAGAAAATAAAGAGCCTCAGTCGATTAACCTCCGCAGGACAAAGCAACCTGGGTAAAATGCTCGTGCGCCGGGGCGCGCTGACCAACGATCAACTGGGCAAGGCGGTAGAACTCCAGGGACGGACTAAAGAGACCCTGCCCAGTGTGTTAATTAAGCTGGGTTATGTGGATGAATCTAGCATATTTGGTACCATTAAAAAGGAATTAAATATAGATGTGGTCAGCCTGGCGGAATTTAATATTAGTGATACCTTGTTTGAGCTCATCCCGGAGAGTTATTGCCGGCAGAATTATGTCCTGCCCCTGCGCCTGGAGGACAAAAAGCTTACCCTGGCCATGGCCGACCCCACTGATTTTTACAAGGTGGACGATTTGCGTTTCGTTAGCGGGTTAAACATCATCCCGGTACTGGCGCGAGCCGGTGAGATTACTTCCCGGCTGGATCAGCTTGCGTCTAAAGATGTGACAACTGTAAAGGCGGTTGAAGAATTCAACGAGTACGATCCTTATGAAAATATCGAGATTATAGAAGAGGACGATGAGTGTGATATCAAGGAACTCCTCTCTTCGGCTGAGACCCCGCCCGCTATCCGGCTGGTAAATGCTATTATTTCAGAATCCATCTCGATGGGCGCGAGCGATATCCACATCGAGGCAAAATCCGAGTATAGCCGGGTGCGCTTCCGGGTGGACGGACTGCTTATTGATAAGATTCATCTGCCGTCAAGTTTGCATGCGTCCACGGTTTCTCGTATTAAGGTCATGGCCGGAATGGATATATCTGAACGCCGGAAACCGCAGGATGGCAGGGTTACGGTAAAGAGCGCCCGTAAGATAGTAGATCTCCGGGTATCTTCCCTGCCCACAGTAAGTGGAGAAAAGGTGGTATTGCGGCTCCTGGATCGTAACGCCAGTGTAAGGCATATTACCGATCTGGGGATCGATCAGGAACCTCTGGTCAGATTGAACCGAATAACTAAAAGGACCCAGGGGCTTCTCCTGGTGGTCGGGCCTACCAGCAGCGGCAAGACCACCACCCTCTATGCCATCCTGCGTGAGAATGCCACCATAACCAAGAACTTTGTCACCATCGAGGATCCCGTAGAATACTTCATGGAAACGGCAGAGCAGGTACACGTCCGCGATCGTATCGGGCTTAATTTTGCCAGTGTGCTGCGCTCCATTTTGAGGCAGGATCCCGACGTTATCATGCTCGGTGAGATTCGCGACCTGGAGACGGCAGGGGTAACCTTTCATGCGGCCCTGACCGGCCATCTGGTCTTAAGCACCATCCATGCCAATGACACCATCAGCGGCATTATCCGGCTTAGGGATATAGGGATACAATCACACGTTATTGCGGCCGGACTCATAGGTATCATCAGCCAGCGCTTACTCCGCCTCATATGTGAACATTGCCGGGAGGAATACACCCCCCCGGAAGAGTTACGGGCCGCCCTCGGGCTGCGCGATCAGACCTTGGTGCCGCGATTTTTCAGAGGAGCCGGCTGCAGCCACTGCCATAATACCGGATACTCCGGCCGGGTGGGAATATTTGAGATACTGGAGGTTAATGACGAATTAAGGGAGTTAATTCACAATGGCGCCAACAACTTCGAGATATTGCATGCGGCCCGGGCAGCGGGAATGCAACTGCTCTTAGAAGATGGCTATCGTAAGCTGAGATCGGGTGAAAGTACGTGCGAAGAATTATTGCGGGTGTTGGGGCCGGTAACTGAGGCATTTTGTCCTCATTGCCACCGACCAATAAAGGAAGGCTTTATCAGTTGCCCCTTCTGTGGAGGGACTATCAGGCGGAAGTGCCCGGGTTGTGGGCGGATCATGGAGGCGGATTGGCTGGGATGCCCATTCTGTGGAGGGAATATCGGGCAATTGAATGACAAATTATAAAGTTCAAAGTTCAAATGAATGTCAAAGCCCAAAGTTCAAAAGGTAAGATTTCGGATTTTGTCATTTGAACTTCATTTGTAATTTGGATTTTGAAATTTGAACTTATTGATTCGGTAGCAGTCGAACAAGAAGGTCTTTTGTAGATAAAAGAGGAAGGTTAACATGGAGAACACCATACTCATCGTAGATGACGAGGCCAATATCTTACAGGCTCTGAAACGCGTCTTCCGCCGGGAGCCTTACCGGGTGCTTACGGCCTCCAGCGGCGCGGAGGGGGTCGAAATCCTGCAGAAAGAGCATGTTGACCTCATCATCTCTGACCAGAGGATGCCGGAGATGGATGGAACACAGTTTCTGGCCAGGGCCAAGGAACTGTATCCAGAGACGATTCGTATCATCCTGAGTGGATACACAGACGTCAATTCCATTACCGAGGCCATCAATGTCGGCAATGTTTATAAGTTCATTTTAAAGCCGTGGGAAGATGAGGCCCTAAGAACCACTATTAGGGAATCCCTGGATATTGCGCGTCTGCAAAGGGAAAACAAGGCGCTGACCGAAACCATTAAGAAACAGAACGAAGAGCTTAGGTATCTTAATAAGAATCTGGGGAAAGAAGTGGAAAACAGGGTAGCCGAAATTAAATTGCAGAATGAGGCCCTAAAACTGGCACGGGACATCCTGGAAAGTCTCCCTATAGCAGTGCTCGGTACGGATAACGAGGGGTCTATAGCCCTGGTAAATAGTCTGGCCCGGGGTTACTTTGAGTCGGAAGGCCAGGCACTCCTTGGTTCTGACTTAAGGCATCATTTTGACGAGGAACTGATAGGGATTATTACTTATGCCATAAATTCCGAAGAGCAGAAAGAGGGGCAATATAAACATAAAGATGGTAGCAGCTTTGACGTGTACTGTATCCCGCTTTCCAGAGGTAATTTTGAAGTGCCCCGTTCTGGAACGGTGATTTCGTTTTTAAATCGGCCACGAAGTCACTAAGACACAAAGTTAAAAATTTCGAAATTCGAAACTAATCTGACATCTTAGGGCCGTAGTGGCTAAACAACTACTCGAAAATTTAAAAGATAAGGTTTCACGATGGAAGACACAACCAGAACCATCCTGCTGGTAGATGATGAAGAAAATATCCTTTCTGCCTTGCAGCGCCTTTTACGGCGGGAAAATTATAATGTCATAACGAACGCCAGTCCTGAGAAGGCTCTTGAGATCCTAAAGCACGAACCTGTCTCTCTCATCATATCTGACCAGAGAATGCCGGAGATGGACGGCACTGAATTTCTGGAAAAGGCCAGAGAGATCCAGCCAGAGGCCATACGCATTATATTGACCGGATATGCGGACATAAACGCAGCCATGGCCGCCATAAACCAGGGGCAGGTCTATCGCTTTATAACCAAGCCGTGGAACGACCTTGATCTTAAGGCAACCATCAAGCAGGCTATCGACTTTTATAATTTACGCCAGGAAAACCAAAGGCTTTTTGACCTGACGGTACGGCAGAATGCCGAGCTTAAAGATCTCAATGAGAACCTGGAAAAGAAGGTTGAAGAACGCACTCAAGAGATAAAGCGCCTCTATAAAGAGCTTCAATCGAGTTATTTCAAGACCATTCGCATCTTCATGGATCTCATGCAGATGTATGACCCTGCCCTGGGGGGCCATGCCAAAAGGGTAGCTGTCCTCTCCCGGCTCTTAGCCGAAAAGTGTGAGTTACAGGGAGAGGAACTGGACGTAGTAGAGGCTGCGGCCTCCCTCCATGACATAGGCCTGATCGGTATCCCGCGAGAGATAATCAGAAAGAAGAGTTCAGAGCGGACCGCGGCAGAAAAGGCCCTTTATGAGCAGCACCCGGCTTTAGGCTATGCGATACTTAATTCCGTGCCTAAATTGGATCAGGTCAGTATATTGGTCAAATCACATCACGAGTGGTTTGATGGCGCTGGTTATCCGGACAGGCTGAAAAAAGAAGAGATTCCTCTCGGGGCGCGCATCATAGCCGTGGCCGATGGTTATGATCATCTCCTGGCCCGCGGGGGTATATCGAAAGAAGACGCTTTATTCTATTTACGCAAATTGGCCGGAAGCGCATTGGATCCGGTGGTAGTCTCCGCAGCCGTAGAAGTGTTGTCGGCAATCAAGACGGCAGACAGGGCAGAGGTGGCAGTTGCTCTTGCGGATCTGCGACCAGATATGGTCCTGGCCCGGGAGTTAAAGACGCATACCGGCCGGCTGCTTATGCCGAAGGATGCCGTTCTTAAAGAAGCATACCTGGAAAAAATCAAGAAGTTTCACGAAATAGACCCCATAGTGGGGTGGATTTATGTGTACAGATAGAAAGCTCATAGCTCATGGCTGATAGCTGATGGCAATGGCAAACCACAAAGCCATTCACGAATTCCTTCGTGCCTTCGTGTCGTCGTGGCAAGATTGGTTCCGGCTTGTTCGGATTTAGGGATTGATTATGTCTAAACGAAAAATTATCAAGGGTGTAAAAATAGACGACGTCCGGCCAGAATCGGTGGCGGGTAGAGACATACTGAACCCCCAGGGACATCTGATCCTGGCAAAGGACGCCAAACTGACCCCGGACATCATAGATAGACTCAAGATGCTAGGTATTAGCAGTATTCCCATCGAGGTGGAAGAGGAGGCGGCCTATGTTGACCCAAAGGCCATGGAAGAAGAAATACAAAGGGTAAACCTGTTAATTGAGCGAAAGTTTCGTCTCGCCTCTACCGATAACCACATAATGATGGGACTAAAAGAGATATTCAGGGAGGTTATGAAGGGAAAGATCAGCAATGGATCGTGAAGAGATCAGAACGAAGATAAAAGAGACCGCTGAGGTGGCCACTATCTCCGCGGTGGCCTTCCAGACCGCACAGCTCCTTAGAAATCCCGATGTAGCCGTTAATAAGATTACAGAAATTGTTGGGCTCGATCAATCATTAACCGCAAAGATCCTACGGCTTGTTAACTCCTCATTTTACGGGTTTCAGGGGAAGATTAGTTCCCTTTCCCAGGCTATAGTCCTTTTGGGTTTCAATACAGTGCGGAATGTTATCCTTTCGGTTTCCGTCCTCAAATCGTTTTCTAGTGATAAGGGGTGTAAGGTCTTTAACGCGGGCAAGTTCTGGGAACATTCCGTAGGTACGGCCTTTGTCGCCAAAAATCTGGCCGAACATATCAAGTTTAAAGAGCCTGAAGATGCCTTTATCGGCGGCCTGTTGCATGACGTAGGCCGGGTCTTTATCGTCCAGTTTCTGCGGCCGGAGATGGAGAAAATCATCGACCTTATGATTAAAGAAGATATACCTATGCGGGAGGCCGAGGAAAAGATATTGGATGCGGATCATGCCTGGATGGGTTATGTGATGGCCAAAAACTGGCATTTCCCGCCTGTACTCTGTTCCGCTATAGGCCTTCATCATGCCCCGAACGGCCAGGATGAGGAATTTCTTCTGGCCTCGATCATTCATCTGGCGGATATAATCTGCCGGGGGATGGATCTCGGGTGCGGTGGGGATGACTTTGTCCCTGATGTCAGCCCGGCCGCCTGGCGGGAACTTTCTATGTCCCTGGAAGACGTAAAGGTCTTAATACAAAAGACAGGTGAAAACCTCTACCAGATCGAGGAATTTCTGGCTATATTGCGCTCGTAGAAAATAGAAGTCAGAAAGCTGTATTCTGGATACTAACGCACAATGTCCGGGAACACGTAAAAATTATTGAATGCTGCATAATAAATGTCCGCTTATCGTCATTTCCACGAAAGCGGGAATCCAGAGAAAAAAGACTTGATTCAGGAGCCTGCCCCGTACTTGATACGGGGTCAAGCCCGGAATGACAATAATACATGAAGATAGGACATTAATATTACAGGT
>JASEGX010000251.1 GCA_030017815.1 Thermodesulfobacteriota bacterium
AATACTTTACAGGCGATCTGAGCGAGGCGGTGGCCCGGGCGGTGCAGGAGGTAGAGGGTTCTTATGCCCTGGCCGCGATGTGCACTCAGGACGGGGTCTTGGTGGCGGCACGTTACCAGAGCCCCCTGGTATTAGGATTGGGCGAAGGGGAGTATTTCCTGGCCTCGGACATACCCGCTTTTCTGCGTTATACCAAGGATGTTATGTTCCTGGACGATGGTGAGATGGTTATCGTGCGCCGGGATGGGATACAGATAAAAAAGGCGGCTACCGGGGAAGAGGTAAAAAAGAAGGCGGAGAGGATAACCTGGGATGCGGCCATGGCTGAGAAGGCCGGATTTAAACACTTTATGCTCAAGGAGATCTACGAGCAGCCGCAGGCTATTTTAAATACCGTAAGGGGGAGGGTATCGGTAGAAGAGGGCGAGGCCTATCTCCCGGAGATAGACCTGTCAGAGAAAGAACTGAAGGATATTCGACGCATAATGCTTGTGGCCTGCGGGACCTCCTGGCATGCGGCCCTGCTGGCTAAATATTATCTGGAAAAATGGGCCGGCCTGCCCACGGAAGTAGATTTGGCCTCGGAGTTCAGGTATCGCTCCTTGCTTATAGATGGAGACACACTGACCGTTCTCATATCCCAATCCGGTGAGACCGCGGACACCCTGGCCGGACTCCGTATAGCCAAAGAAAAGGGCTCCAAAATTATATCCATCTGCAATGTGGTGGGGAGCACGGTCAGCCGGGAATCGCACGGGACGATATATACCCACGCCGGTCCTGAGATAGGCGTGGCCTCGACCAAGGCGTTTACCAGCCAGTTGACCGCCCTCTACCTCCTGACCATCTATCTGGGCAGGGTACGGGGGGTTATCTCAAAGGAAAAGGCCCGGCTTATGATTAAGGACATCATAGACCTCCCCCCGCTTCTCGAAGATAATATCAAAAATATACATGCGGCGGTGAAGGAATTGGCCCTGGAATTCTACAAGAAGAGGGATTTCCTTTATCTGGGCCGTAATTATATGTTCCCCATTGCCCTGGAAGGCGCTTTAAAGCTCAAAGAAATATCCTACATCCACGCCGAGGGCTATGCGGCCGGCGAGATGAAGCACGGACCTATTGCCTTGATCGATGAGGCCATGCCGGTAGTAGCCCTGGCCCCCTCTTCGCCGGTCTATGATAAGGTTTTAAGTAATGTACTGGAGGTCGTAGCCAGGCGGGGGATAGTCATTACCCTGGCCGATGAAGGGGATAAAAAGGTCGCTGATATTGCCACGCACACGCTGTTTCTTCCAAAGGTTTCCGAAGAGATGGCGCCCATCCTTTATACCGTGCCCCTCCAACTCCTGGCCTATGAGATAGCCGTCCTAAGAGGCTGTGATGTTGACCAGCCGCGCAATCTGGCCAAGAGTGTCACGGTGGAGTAAGGCGAAACCCGACGGCAACGTTCCTTTTAATTATGCAAAGTGAGCAACCGGAACCGGGCGCTTTTCCGCAAAACTCTTTTTGTGAAGCTTTATGCGCTCAATTTCGTGAAGCGTTTCCGCATCAAGGTAGCTCTCTCCGCAGTGAGGACAAGTTACCACTGGAACATTTTCTATAACCAAGATGTCCTTGCCCTTACCATAGGTCCTTGCAACCCGC
Source organism: Thermodesulfobacteriota bacterium (assembly GCA_030017815.1). Classification (GTDB taxonomy): domain Bacteria; phylum Desulfobacterota; class QYQD01; order QYQD01; family QYQD01; genus QYQD01. The sequence continues at coordinate 1,648 of JASEGX010000251.1, forward strand.
CGGACGCGCGCCCCCTCTTTTCCACAAATTTCACATATCATCTTTTTTGCCTCGCTCATAGACATATTATGGCACATACACCGTAATAATAACCAACTTGCCTGTTGGACTTAATTTAGCAATAACTTCAACCTTACCGCCAGAAATAGTCTTCCCATTTATACGGTATTTCCACTCAGCAGTTTCTCTGTCTTTTTGACGTTCCAGTATCTTTCCTGTAAGTATGCCACTTTCAACATCATAGATGGTCAAACAATCGTCGTCCATCTCCTCTTCTGCATGGAGCGTCATCACATATGCACGGTTGCGTATCTTTTCCCGCATTTCTTTCAATATTCGATTGAACATGGATGTTCCTAATTATAGCCTTCTTTTGTTTTTATTGCTCGCAGCCCATATTACATAACGTTCAAGTATTTGAGAAAGGCCAAACCTTTGGGTGTCGACCTCAAGCACTCTGTTATCTGCCGTTACGGGCAAATTCATGTTAACTGGTCGCTGATGGTCTCCACCATTAAGAAGCTTCTGCAAAATCAAAAACAGGGACTTCCAGCTTTTTGACCGGCTTAAATTTGTCTTTCGCGAATTTCAATAATTCATCAGTAACATCTGGAGAATAAGTCTTCTCACCGCAACGATTACAGACCTCAGCAGGTACATGTTCGACAAGAAAATACCTGTTCTCATCCTCATAATTGAAGGTTACCAACATTTTCTTTGTTTCACCGCCACAAAAAACGCATCTCATTTCTTTTTCCTCCTAACTCTATAATC
>JASEGX010000252.1 GCA_030017815.1 Thermodesulfobacteriota bacterium
AAAAATCCGAGGAGTTTTGTCTTACCTTTTTTATAATCCTCTACCGCTTCCGGATTAGCCGCCAGTACAGCTTCAACCACCTTCTCAATCTCGGCCGCATCTGTAACCTGTACCAGGCCCTTTTCTTTGACAATAGCCTCCGGGTCCCTACCCGTCGCATACATCTCTTCAAAAACCGTCTTTGCAATCTTGCCGCTGATGACGCCGTTATCCATCATCTTTAGCATCCCGGCCAGATGTCCGGGCGGTACCGGACATTCTTCTATCTCCCGGTCGTCACGTTTTAACTCTCGCAGCAACTCAGACATCATCCAGTTGCTTATGGCCTTTGGTCTTTGGTAGAGGCACACGCAGTCTTCAAAATAGTCGGCCAGGGATTTGGATACCGTGAGAACTGCGGCGTCATATTCCGGCAGCCCATATTTTTCCACGAAGCGGCGCTGCTTGGCGTCGGGAAGCTCCGGCAGGCTTGCGCGCACCTCTTCAATCCACTTTTCGTCGATGACCAGAGGCACCAGATCCGGGTCCGGGAAGTAGCGGTAATCATGGGCCTCTTCCTTGCTGCGCATAGAAACGGTAACCCCCCGTGCGGTATCCCAGAGACGCGTTTCCTGCAGCACTTCTTTTCCATCCAGAAGCAGAGCGGTCTGGCGGCGAATCTCGTATTCCAGCGCCTTTTGTACATGCCGGAATGAATTCATATTCTTAATCTCCGTCCTGATACCGAAGGTCTCCGTGCCTTCCGGACGTATAGACACATTGGCATCACAGCGGAAACTGCCCTCTTCCATATTGCCGTCACATATCCCGAGATAACGCAGGATGTTGCGTAAGATTTTCAGGTATTCGACCGCCTCCTCCGGGGAGCGAATATCCGGCTCGCTGACAATTTCAATAAGCGGCACGCCGGTTCGGTTAAAGTCCACGTAACTTATTGGCGCGGTAGCGTCATGGATCAACTTGCCGGCGTCCTCTTCCATGTGGATACGGGTGATGCCGATGCGTTTGGCACGGCCGTTCAGGCCAATCTCTATATAGCCATCTTCGGCAATAGGCAACTCATACTGTGAGATCTGATATCCCTTGGGTAGGTCCGGGTAAAAATAATTTTTGCGGGCAAAGCGGCTGAAGGGCGCCACGCGGCAGTGGGTGCCCAGGGCCATTTTCATGGCGTAGTCAACCACTTTTTTATTCAGAACCGGCAAAACGCCGGGCATCCCCAGGCACACCGGGCAGGTGTGCGTATTGGGCGGAGCCCCGAACGCCGTGGAGCAATTACAAAAAATCTTGCTATCGGTCAGGAGTTGGGCATGCACCTCCAGGCCCATAACCGATTCGAATCCAGCCATATTGTACCGTTACTTTCCGCTCTTTTTGCCGCAAAACTAACATGAAGACGGCAAATCTTCAATTAAAAAGTAAAAAGTAAGGGCCGGTTATCAGCGGTCAACCGTCAGCGTCAAGGCCAAGAGATGATTGTTAACCGCTGATTTATGAAAAATTTTCATTATGCCGAAAATACAAATCAGATGTTGATAACATTTTGGTTATAAAGGAGTACTGATATGCCGGAGCTACGTAAAGACATAGTAACCCGTGAATGGGTCATCATAGCCAAGGAACGGGCCAAGAGGCCGCACGACTTTGCTCATACCAAGAAGGCCCTGGAAGAATTACCGGAACACGATAAAAGCTGCCCGTTTTGCACTGCAAATGAAGACAAAACACCCCCGGAAGTCCTGGTGTATCGTCCTGTCAATTCTGGACCGAACTCCCCTGGCTGGCTGCTCAGGGTGACACCCAATAAATACCAGGCTTTGATTGGCCAGGGAGACTTAAACAGAGAGAACTATCATATCTATGACCATATGAACGGTGTGGGGGCTCATGAAGTAGTCGTAGAATGTCCGGAGCATAATCTATCCCTGGCTACAATGGAGGACAAACAGGTCGAGCGCGTAGTGTGGTCTTACATTGATCGTTATAATGCGCTACGCGAAGATACCCGCCTTAAGTACTTTCTTGTATTCAGGAATCACGGAGTGACAGCGGGGTGCTCATTGGCGCATCCCCATTCACAGATAGTAGCGACCCCGATAATCCCACAAAAAGTATGGGGTAAGGTACGCGGCGTGACACAATACCGGGAGTACAGAGATAAATGCGTCTATTGCGATATCATCGCCACGGAAACGAATTTGCAGGAGCGAGTGATCTGCGAAAATGGGAGCTTTATTGCCATCGCCCCATTTGCTTCTCGCTCTCCCTTTGAAACCTGGATACTTCCCAAAAACCATCGTTCCTGTTTCGCCAAGATGAGCCGTTTCGAGGTAGAACAATTTTCTGCGATATTAAAAGATGTCCTGGGTCGTCTTCACCGCTGCCTTAATAATCCACCTTACAG
>JASEGX010000047.1:0-10024 GCA_030017815.1 Thermodesulfobacteriota bacterium
ATCGCTGCGGGAATGACAGAATTGGGCCTTTTGCAAGAGCCTCTTTTAACTTTTAACTTGGAACTTGGAACTTGGAACTTCGACCTTTGTCATTTTCCGGATTACCCCTTATGTATGCCATATTCTTGCATTTTATTCAAAAGGGATTTATAGCTTATCTTAAGCTGAGAAGCACAGGCCCGTCTATTCCACCTTGTCTTCTCCAGGCAGGCCCTTATAGCCTCTGTTTCAATCGTTCTTACACATTCCTGACCTATCTTTTTCAGAGAAAGCCCCCCCTGACACAAGAGGTTATATACCAGATATCTGTCAACTATGGCAGGAGATCGTCCTCCCCGGCCATCATTCTTATCCCTTGAGCCTATCAGTCGGCCCTTGATCTCCGCATAAGCCACAGACTCATTTTCCAAGACCACAATATTTTTAACAATATTTTCCAATTCTCTCACGTTGCCCGGCCAACTGTATTCCGAGAAAAGGTCCATAATCCTTTTTGAAAAATGCATATATGGCTTGTTATATGCCGCACAGTATTTTTCCAAAAAATACTCTTTCAGTAAGGGTAAGTCTCCTTTTCTATCCCTGAAGGGCGGTATGGTTATATGGGCTACGTTAAGCCTGTAATATAAATCTGATCTAAACCTGCCCTGTTCAACAAGCCGCGACAAATCGGCATTTGTTGCAGCGATTACCCGGACATCTGTACAGACATCTTCCCTGCCGCCCAGCCGGGAAAATTCGCCGTTCTGTAAGACCTGTAATAGCTTGGATTGCAAGGGCAGCGGAATATCCCCTACTTCATCTAAAAATAACGTCCCTCTATCGGCCAGATCAAACTTCCCGGCTTTTGCACAGTAAGCGCCGGTAAAAGCCCCTTTTTCATAACCAAAAAGCTCGCTTTCCAGAAGCGTCCCCGGGATAGCAGCGCCGTTTACCTTGATGAACTGTTCTTTATTGCGTGGAGACTGCTCATGTACCAAACGGGCTGCAATCTCCTTACCGGTACCGCTTTCACCCTGGATAAGTACAGTAATATTGGTCTGGCTGATCCGCTGTATTTTCTCCCTGATCTCAATTACTTTGCTGTCCTCACCGAAGAAATAATGGCTACTACTGTTAACTTCTTGCTCAGATGGGCAAACTCTTTGCAGGGCCTTAACCAATTGCTGCGGAGTAAACGGCCTCTTAAGAAAGACCACGCCTGATTTTTTAGAAAGATTAAGCGCGTCCAACGCCTGTTCTCTTTCATAAATAAGAACCACGGGATAGGGGCAGGCCTCCCGGTCTCCCAATATATCAAAAAAGGATGATTTATCCCCACCATTCAGGCTTACGATAATTATGTGAGGAGACTCACCCCCAGGACCCTTGCTCTTTCCCCGGCCAGTACAATATGTTAAACGCAGCCGGTAGCCATAATGGTGGATAACAGCCCGGATATATCCGGCAAGGTCTTCGTCAGTGATGTAAAGGCAAGCAATTTTATCCATGGTTTTTTAAAAGAGTACCCCCGAAATGACATCCTTCTGTTGCAACTGACATGCCAAGAAAAATCTGCGGGGAAAAACAGGTTCTTTGGGCCGATTATAGGCAGATTACCGAGGTGCCAAAAGAAATGGGAAAATATTTTTCCCTGTGCGAGGAAAAACTTTTCCTTGGCAGAAGAGAAATATATTACCACTTAGGAGGCAGGAGTCACCGGTCATTAGTCGATAGTCGGCAGTCAAAAGAAAGGAGAAGGTAACCGTTCACCACATTCTATTCACCGCTGAGAACGCGGAGATCGCAGAGTATGAAAACACAATATATTTAAGGGCCTTCGCGTAATCGAGTGGGTAATTTTTTACTCTTCTCTATTCCCCTCTTTGGAAAAGAGGGGTTAGGGGAGATTTTATAAATCATAACTGTTTTAGGCTCTTATTATACGAAAGCATAGTTACTACCAAGCGTTTTCAAATCCCCCCTCGCCCCCCCTTTACTAAAGGGGGGATAATAAGAAGCATGCCTTATTTTAAGAGAAATTTACCCACACTCTTTCACGATGAGCCTTTTTAAAAATTTATACTCTCTGCGTTCTCTGCGCACTCTGCGGTGAACTATTACCCTTAGTAGGAGCGCCTTCAGGTGCGATCCAAGAAAGACTGAAAGCGAAAGGCTGAACATGCATAGCGAGCGCATTCCCCGCTGCTTGCAGCGGGGTTAGCGAGCGAATACGATGCCTTTTACCTTGCATACGGAGATTCCCCGCAGTTTGCTGCGGGGAGCTTCAATATCGTTAGGCGGGTAGTAAACGGGTGATGGCTTCCTTCAGGTCGGATATCTCGAAGGGTTTGCTCAAAACAAAATCGGCCTTCTCCTCCTGAGCCAGCTCTTCTGCATACCGGCCAAAACCAGTTATGGCAATGACGGGAATATTTGGATAATCCTTTTTAATAACGCTGATTATTCCTATGCCACTGATGTAAGGCATACTAAGATCGGTAATCACCATATCATAAAGTCCGGTTCGCAAGTGCTTCAGGCCCTCTAAACCATCCGCCGCCCCGGTAGTTTCATATCCTAAAAAGGTAAGATAGTCCAATAACATAGATAAGACTTCCTGATCGTCTTCTACTACCAGTACTTTCTTATTTGGTGCCATCTTCTGTCCCTCCCGGGTAATACCCGTTAACCCTTCTCTTATAGGATAGATGCCTGGCAAAAAGCAAATATTTTTTAAACTTTTTATGGTGAAGCCAAGGGATAAATTTCATCCGCCGTATAGGCAAGAGGGGTACGGATAAAGAAAAACTATGCAGAGAAGCAGCTTTTGGCCAGCTTAGCCATATTGCGGCGTATTACCTCTACCTGCTTTTGGGGGATACCGGCGCCGAGGGCCACCTGTTTAGCCATAGCTTCTGACATGAAGTCACCCGGCCCGTGGCCGTCAGAATTTACACAGAGAGGGGCGTTATGCTGGAGGGCCAGACGTGCCACATGGCCATTGGTCAGACAGTGTCCCCGGCGGTAAGTAATCTCAAGAAAAATCCCTTTTTTAGCGGCCAGCATTACCTCCTCTTCGCTAATCAGGCCGGGATGGGCCAGAATATCGATGGGAGACTCCAGGGCCGCGCGATTGGTCCCGGGAGCTACCGGCTCAACAAGGGTCTCACCATGTACTACAATCAATCTTGCCCCCAATTTCCTGGCCTCTTTGGCCAGAGGTTGGATTAAGGATGGCGCAACATGTGTCAATTCTATCCCTGGGATAAGTCTGGTCTTGCTGTACCGGTTGATATCTGCGGCCACTTTCGTAATACGGGGGATAATAAAGTCGATATTTGAGCTGTCGGCATGATCGCTGATAGCCACAAATTCATAACCAAGGCATTCCACCCTCCGCACCAGTTCAGAGGGAAGGAGTTCCCCGTCACTAAAAAGGCTATGGGTATGAAAATCTATCATAAACACTCACATCTTGTACTTGCCAAAGTCCTCAGGCGAAAGGCGTTCCAGGATCTCAGCCCACTTCTTTCCTTCTTCAGTATGAACTTCCGCCTTGTGACCCATCTCCATGCGTTTCGACTTATCTATCACTGTTTCATGGACATAAATCGGCGAATCAGTCCGCAAGGCCAGGGCAATGGCATCACTGGGGCGGGCGTCAAGCTGGAACTCTCTATCCTTTGTTATTAGCGTGATAATAGCGTAGAAGGTATTTTCGCGCAGATCTATGATTTCAATTTTAACCACTCCTGCGCCAACTTCCTTCAAAATGTTTCTAAGGAGGTCGTGGGTCATCGGCCTGGAAAACTGGATCTTCTCCAGCTCAGTGGCTATAGCCGTGGCTTCCAGAAGACCAATCCATATTGGCATAGCCTGCTCGCCGTCCACCTCACGCAGGATCATAATCGGTGTATTGGTAACAGGATCGATGGCAATACCGGAAACCTTCATTTCTTTGAACATAACCCTCTCCCCAGGACTTTATTCTACTGCCAGACTGCCCTTTAATGAGTGTAAGCAGGCCTTCTCAACAGCAACCGTAACCACCTTTCCAGGCAAGTCGCCATCTCCGCTGAAATTAACCACTTCATTAGTGCGCGCCCGCCCCATCCATTCCCGGGGCGAACTCTTGCTATATCCCTCGACTAAAACCTCTGCTCGCTTACCCACCATGGATTTATTGCGATTATATGTTATTTCTTTTTGCAAGGCCAGCAATCTGGAAAGTCTCTCTCGTGTTACCGGCTCCGGCAACTTATCGCTAAAAGTTACAGCCTTAGCCGGCGGCCGATCCGAATATTTAAAGGCAAAGGCGCCAGCAAACCGGACCTGACGCATTATGTCCAGCGTATCTTTAAAATCAGCCTCAGTTTCGCCCGGAAAGCCCGCGATAAGATCGGTAGTTATGCTGATATCCGGACAGATCCTCCTTAGTTTGGCCACCTTCTCCAGGTAATCATCCCGCGTATATTTACGGTTCATCCTTCTTAATATCCTATCCGAACCAGATTGTATTGGCAAGTGAATATGCTCGCAAAGGGACTTGACGCTGCCGAAACACTCTATCAGGTCATCAGATATGTCCTTGGGATGCGAGGTGGTAAATCGCAGCCTCTCCAGGCCGTCAACCTCGCCTATTTTTCTTATCAAGCCGGCAAAGCTGCATTCACCCGCAGCACGAAGCCCGTAAGAGTTCACGTTTTGACCAAGAAGGGTTATCTCCTTTACCCCCTGTTCGACCAGCCCTCTTATTTCCTTTAATATCTCCTCGCCTCGACGACTAAACTCGCGTCCGCGCACGTAAGGCACTATACAATAAGAACAAAAGTTATTACACCCGGTCATGATGCCGACATAGGCCGTCACCGTCCTTTTCCCGTTCAGGCCGCGCACATGACCGGGAAGTTCAGATGTGGCAAGTTCTGTGCAGGTAATCCTTCTTGCGTTCTTCTCTGCCTCCCTTAGAAGCTCAGGAAGGCGGTGAATGCCCTGCGGCCCGATAACCAGATTAAGGCATGGATTCTTTTTAAAGAGCCTGCGGCCCTCCTGCTGGGCCAAGCAGCCGGCCACAATAACCATCAAGTCAGGGTTTTTCTTCTTAAATTTCCGCAGGCGGCCCAGGAAGCTATAGGCCTTTTCTTCGGCCTTTTGCCTTATGCAGCAGGTATTTACCAGAACAAGATCGGCGCCGGCCAGGTCTTCGGTCGTCTCATAGGCCATATTAGACAGAATACCGGCCATCTGCTCGGAATCGTATTCATTCATCTGGCAGCCGAAGGTGGCAATATAGGCTTTCTTGCTCATAAGTTACTAAGGATACTGTGCTCTTTTATAATCTCTGCGGGTATTATAATAACAATCTTCCCCAATTCAATATAAAAATGGCAGCACCTGCCGCCGGATACGACGTAAAACGTTAGACGTTCGAAATGTTCGAGACGTTCGGCGTTCGAAGCGATTGACTCCCGACGGTCTGAGTTTCGAGCTCTCTGACCCGTAACCCGCAACTCGTAACGCTTACCTCGACTCCCAACTCCCGACTTCTGACTTCTGTATTCTGTATTCTGTTTTAAGGCCGATTTCTGTCTTTATGGATACCAAAAGTTCCCGCACCAGGTCTTCATTGCCGGAAGGGATGCAGAGTTCGACTATCCCTTGCCGACGGTCAACAGTGCTCATGGTCGCCAGGTTATCGTAGCCCTCCAGGATAAACTTCAAGTAGTAAACCTCCCGGGGGTCTATTTGTATTTTCCAGTTTGTCATGCGCATCTTGTAGGTGCTCGGCACTGGCCAAACAGACAGGAAGAAGCTGTCTCCGCCTATTCTCTAACCGGGTGAAAGGAATCAGATGCTTATGAACGAACCAAGATATAGCCCTTTAATCGGTTACATAATATTTCAGCAAATCCAACATAGTTATGTCTCCCACAATCTTGTTTTCCTTGTTCACAACAGCGATTTCCTTCACTCCAGCCCTGATCATACGCTTGATTACATCTTCTACATCATCCTCTTCTGTGGCATTGATCATCCTGCGGCTCATGATGTCCTTGGCTGTCTCAGCAGTTATCATAGATATAATAGAACGAGGATGAATGGCCGGTTCAAAGCCATGGGGAAACAAATGCCTTATCAAAATACCCAGTGAAATTGTTCCTTCAAATTTGCCATCCTTGTCCACGACGTAAACGAGGCGCGTATGGCAATGATCAAACATCTTTTGGACCACTCCCTCAATTGTCTCCCCTTCTTCAACCAAAGGGAGCGCCCTTTTGCCCAGCTTATTGAGGATATCTCTAACTTTCATGGCTTAACTCCTTGACGCCTTCCCCTGCCTTCTCAAGGGCGTATTTCACCAAGGGCGGTGCTATTAATTCATTTATAATCACTGATCCCAGTACAGCATTGACCATTATCTCAGACATCACCGGATTCTTTATCAGGGGCTGAGCCAAAAGGACAAGACCAATGGTTACCCCAGCCTTTGGAAGCAAACCAAAACCAAGATATTTTTTTACTGCCTCTGGGGTGTAAGAAAGATATGCACCCAGCCTAGTCCCAAGAAGCTTGCCGGTAAAACGCCCCAGAATGATTATAAATGCCATCGGTCCGGCTAACCTGAAAACACCCAAATCGAAATGAGCCCCGGCCAGGGTAAAGAAGAGAACAAAGATAGGTTCTTCAATGCCTTCCAAAGGATGAAAAAGCTCCGGGCTATGTTTTCCCATATTGATTACCAAAAAGCCCATCATCATATTTGCCAACAGAAGAGAAAACCCTAACCTGACCGCAATGCCAGTGCAGAAAAAGATAGAGCCCAGGATAATGACCAGAAGAGACTCTTTTGTTTTGACGTAGGCAACGATACGAGTCAACAAAAATCCAAAGACTGCCCCCAGGCAGATGGCCCCAAGGATAGTGATTACCGGCCTGACACCCACTTCATGCAAAGAGATTGCACCAGTTCCTCGCCCCAGGGCAATCGCTGCAGCACTGGCAAAGGCATAAAAGATTACGGTTATACCATCGTCAAGGGCCACTACTCCCAGCAGAGTAGTGGTTAAGGGCCCTTTGGCCCTACATTCGTGCACTATGGCCAGGACCGCGGCCGGGGCGGTCGCCGCAGAAATCGCCCCAATAATTAGTGCCATAGGTAAATAAGCCTCCCAGAAAAGTGTATGGGACATGGGCAATCCCATGACATAACGGCTTAGGCCAGCGACCAAGGCGGTGGTCAAAAAGAAGGCTCCCAGGGCCTGACTTATGGTTATCCAAAAGATACTCTTCCCCAGGAGTTTAAGTCTTGATAACTGTAAGCTGCCACCTATGGAATAGGCGATTACAGCCAGCGCTATGTCAGTAATAATTGCGAATCTATCCGTTACCAGTTCTCGCGGAATAATACTGAAAAGCGATGGGCTCAACAGTATCCCCGCCAGGATATATCCGGTTACCCTGGGGAATTTAAGACGATTGGCTATCCGTCCGCCGAAATATCCAGAGAGAAATATGATACCCAGGGCAGTGAGGGGTTCAATTTTATAATATTCCATATGAACCTGCAGAAGTTTTGCTCGGCTTTCCGTTCCTTGCTAGAAAAATCGGTAGGCAGCTCATGGGTTGAACATGCATAGCGAGCGCATTCCCCGCTGCTTGCAGCGGGGTTAGCGAGCGAATACGATGCATTTTACCTTGCATACGGAGATTCCCCGTCCGCCCAAGGCGGACTGCGGGGAACTTCAATGTTTTTGGTAACAAATCTACACCGGCTCAACCCTCACTGCAAGGGATACAGACAATCTTCCCGCCTCTTACCCTGGCGCGCGGTTCCATGACTTTTTCTCCACAGATTGCACAGCGCACGCTGGGATATATCTGCGCTTCGGGCGGGACGGGCATGGTCACATGCCTTATTTTCATCACTTCCTCAGGGGAAGCACTGAGGATAGCCTGAATTTTTCTGGCCTTACGACTCCGGATTCGCGACATAACCTCCTCAGTTTTTTCGCCCGCATGGAATCTGTCCCAGGCCGTTTTCTCTTCCGGTGTCTCCGGGTAATCGAAGTCTATAGAAAAACGCATCCCTTCACCGGTAGCCCGGCTGTAAAAGGTATAAACCTGTTTCCCGTAGTCTCTGTGGATGAGGTTCCCCTTGCCAAAGGTGCAGCCGGTCAATACCTGAATGGCATCTACAGCACAGGAATCATTTTCCACAATAGCCACGAGTTCTTCATCTTTTGCCTTGCCGCCAAGTTGTTTAATCGCCTCCCTGGCCACCCTGTAACCATAGGCCACCCCCGGACAGATGTGACCGTGAAAGGCAACGATCCTTTTTAAATCATCGTCATATTCCATAATTAGCTATCAGCCGTCAGCTTCGGGCTTTCAGCTCTCCTCCTTTCCTGTTATAGGCAACGTCACTGGTCATTAGTCATTCATTTGAACTCTGAGCTTTGAGCTTCGCAACACTTTAGGTTTTTGAAAAATATGCCTAGGCAAGGCGCTATAAGGACCAAAACCCCCTCAATCCCCCTTTTCCAAAGGGGGAGGCGTTTCTCCTCCCTTTAAAAAAGGGAGGTTGGGAGGGATTTAAAAATACTTTTTCAAACAGCTAAACTGATACTGAGTTTCTTTTTAGGTCGCTACCACCTCTCCGACCAAATCATAAGGATGGGCCTCGGTGATCCGGACTGAAGCGATCCGGCCGATTTCCGTCTGACCGCTTGCGATATAAACCTGCCCGTCTATATCCGGGGCCTGAAAAACAGCCCGGCCCTTTAAGAGAAGTTCTGTTTCATCGCTCAGGCCTTCAACCAGTACCGGGATTATCTTCCCGACCCGGGAGCGGTTTATGGCCAGAGATATGTCCTGTTGCGCCTTGAGTATTTTTTTCTGCCGCTCCCTTTTTACCTTTTCCGGCAATTGGCCGGGCAACCGGCCAGCTACCGTCCCATCTTCCGCTGCATAGGGAAAAACCCCTACGTGCTCAAAGCGCGCCTCTTTTACAAGTCGCAGCAATTTCTGGAATTCTTCCCCGGTCTCACCGGGAAATCCCGCTATAAGTGATGTGCGGAGCGCGGCCTCAGGTAATTTGCGGCGGATTTTTTCTATCAAGGCATAGATATAATCCTGATCGTAAGGGCGGCGCATAAGTCTGAGGACGCGCGAGCTTATATGCTGGATGGGGATATCGAGGTATGGGCATATCCGCGGCTCTGAGGCCATTAATTCCAGGAGTTCATTATCAATAGCAGTAGGATAGAGGTAAAGCAACCGAATCCAGTCTAAGCCCGGAATAGTAAGCAGCTTCTTCAGCAGATTGGTCAGGCCTGTGCCGTCCCCAAGGTCACTGCCATAGGCGCTTGTGTCCTGAGCAACCAGGATAAGTTCGCGCGCCCCTTCTCCGGCCAGTCGCGAGGCCTCTGCAAAAACCGAGTCAACCGGACGGCTCCTTAATTTTCCTCTGAGACGCGGGATCAGGCAGAAGCTGCAGTGATGGCCACATCCTTCAGCAATCTTCAGATAAGCAGTATAAAAAGGCGTGGTGCGTCTCCGCGGGGTATATTCATCCATAATAAAACAGGAGCTGCGCGGTAAGGAGAGCGGCTGAACCAGGCCATCTTTGAGACTGCGCAGCACCTCTCCTATATTCTGGAAACCATCTGTACCGATAAAGGCGTCAACTTCAGGAAGGAGTTTTATCAGTTTCTTGCCATAGCGCTGAGGGAAGCAGCCGGTTACGACCAGGTATCTTAAGCTGCCTCTCTTCTTGTTCTCAGCAAGGGCCAAAATAGTTTCAATGGATTCTTCCACGGCCGGCTGGATGAAGGCGCACGTATTTATAATTATAACCCAGGCCTCTTTCTCCCTGGAGGTAATCTCATAGCCGGCGGCTATCAGCACGCCCAGCATGACCTCGCTGTCCACCAGGTTTTTGGGACAGCCGAGACTGGTTATGAAAACTGACTCAGGCATCGGTATTAGTAAAAGATAGGGGCAAAGGAGTGAACAGTCTTTTGATCAATGGCCTGGAACATAA
>JASEGX010000047.1:10034-12763 GCA_030017815.1 Thermodesulfobacteriota bacterium
GGAGACTATGATAGCCATGGCTGCCAGCACAAAATAAGGCGCTGTCTTCTCCTGTATTCCAATACTCCCCTCTTCCCACCCTTTATTCTCCCGTAATAAGGAGATGAAATTATATATGACATAACATTCTACTGCAAAAGGCGGGAACCCGAGATAGCCGGCAATGGGCATCTCAAACACTTTAAACTGTTCCACAAAGGGTACGGTATATACCCACTTGCTCCCGGCCCAGAAATTCCACAGCTCCCAGAATACGCCGCAGATGAATCCAGCCGTAAGCAGGAGAGAGAATTTGCGGAGAGAGCCTTGCTGCCAGTCGCGCATTAACGACCGGCCGCCAAAGTGATGATTTATCGGCTCCAGAAGAAAAACGAAACAGCCCCAGACCAACGGGAAAAAGTATTGCGGCCAGATGACCGGCAGGATGAAAAAGGCCAGGCCTAAAAGTATAAACGGGCCATACCAACTTTTGGTCGGAGAAAGTGGCCGAATGTGCCTCTTCTTGTAGAGACCGGCTGCCTCCAGAAACTCTGTGGTTTCAAAAAGGCCAGGCAGTACCGTACCATAGGCTACAAAGTAACCCAGCCAGCGCAGCCAGCGGATATCTATTATCCTGACATAATACCAGTTTTTGATATAAAGGTTAAAGGCCTCGAAGATGAGCCAGATAAAGACTGACCAGGGAACAAGCAAGAGAAACTCGTCGGTACGATTTACGAGAAGGGAATTCCCCTTACATCGATAAACCAGGCCATCGATCAGCAGGATGTACGACCACCAGGCAAAGATGTAAAAAAACGAATAGACCGGCTCAGTCCTGGAGATAAGCAGCATAGAGGAAACAACCAGAATTATCAATCCCAGGTAAGCGTGTGCAGGCAATTTAGCTGTAGCCATGATTTTCCCTTATGTTTTTATGTTTATCTCACCGACCGCGGACTGTCAACGTTTTTGACTAAAAGCGTTAAAGGCCATGTTGAATGTCTCTCGCTTTTACAGTATATTGCTGATCGAGGTTCGATAGATGAAGGTTATTCTGGCCAAGAAGGCGGGTTTTTGCATGGGCGTAAGAAGGGCCATGGATACCGTGCTGGCCGCGGTCAAAGAAAAATCCGCCGCAGGCGGATCTATATCCACTTTTGGCCCTCTTATTCACAACCAGCAGGTCCTGGATTTACTGGCTGATAAAGGCGTCTCCGTGGTCAGGAGCGTCGGTGAGATCAAGGGCGGCACGGTAGTCATCCGGGCCCATGGTATCCCTCCTCAGCAAAAAGAAGCTATCCTGCAGACCGGCGCACAGGTAATAGATGGTACCTGCCTGCGGGTTATAAAGGTTCAAACCATTATCCGCCGCTTTGCCCGCAGAGGATATCGAGTAATCATCGTTGGTGACGAAGGGCATCCGGAGGTATTGGGACTCCTTGGTTTTGCCGGAGGCCAGGGCCTCTTAATAAGCAGCAAGACCGATATTGCCGGACTCCCCGAACTGGACAAATACATCGTTGTGGCCCAGACTACGCAGGATGAAAACCTTTTTAACCAGATTGCCTCGGAGATCACCTCAAAATATCCGGGGGGCCGGATATTTAATACTATCTGTCATTCAACCCACGAACGGCAGGCCGAGGTTCTTGAACTCTGTAAAGAAGTTGAGGCCGTTATTGTAGTGGGTGGCAAGGAAAGCGCAAATACGAAGAGACTGGCTCAAATTGCAGAAGAGGCGGGGGTAAGGGCTTACCATATCGAGACAGAAAACGATCTGGATTTAAAAGAGATGTCCGGTTTCAGCCGGGTGGCCGTTACGGCCGGGGCATCGACCCCCAACTGGATAATCAACCGGGTTGTAAGCAAACTGGAAAGCGTAAAGGGTAAACAGGAAAGCATCCTCAAGGCCGCGGCATATACATTCTTTCGCTTTCTTCTGGAAAGCAACCTTTATATCAGCCTCGGGGCAGGATTTCTTACCTATGCCTCTCTCAAGCTACAGGGTATAAAGGGGGCCTTACCATATTTCTTCATTGCGGCCGCCTATATCTATGCCGTTCATAATCTGAATCATTTTACAGACAAAGAAGCAGACGCCTTTTCCGAACCCGGACGGGCTATATTCTTCGCTAAACATGAAAGGTTTATCCTTTTATTATCTCTCCTGTCCGCTGCTTTTGCCCTTTCTCTATCTTACTCCCTGGGGTTATTTCCGTTTCTCTTCCTGTTTTTTATTTGCATCCTGGGGACATTGTACGGAGTTAAAATTATCCCCGATTTTTTAAGCCCTATTATTCCCCTCCGTCGATTGAAAGACATACCAGGATCCAGGACATTATTTATAGCCCTGGCCTGGGCGGCAGTTGCGGCTTTTTTGCCTGCCTGGAACTCAGGCCAGGGGTTCACGCCTGGCCTTATCGCGGCCTTCCTCTTTGTCCTGGCCTTTGTCTTCGTGCGTTCGGCGCTCCTGGAAGTATTTGATGTCCAGGCTGACCGTATGTTCGGACGAGAAACACTGCCTATTTTAATCGGAGAGAGGTCAACTCTTACCCTGCTGAAGGGACTTATAGCATTTATGGTTATTCTCCTCGCGGCTTCTTCCTTCCTCGGATATGTTACCACGGTCGGCCTCTGGCTGACCTTACCGGTGTTATCTATGGCCGGATGCATTGTCCTTTTCGAAAAGAACTACTTGCGACGGGGAGTAAAACTAGAATTCCTGATTGAAAATAACTTTGTTCTGG
>JASEGX010000048.1 GCA_030017815.1 Thermodesulfobacteriota bacterium
CAAGCTGGAACAGTCTCAGGCGGCAGTGCTCGTAGACTATCGCGGTCTTAAGGTAGAGGCGCTAAACGCGCTCAGGTTAAAATTGCGCAATTCCCGGGCTGAATATAAGGTCGTAAAGAATAACCTTACTAAGCTGGCCGCAGAAGGGACGGATGCGGCGGTTTTGCGCAACTATCTGACCGGGCCATGTGCCTTGGCCATCGGGTATGATGATCCAGTCACAATGGCTAAGGTTCTAATTGAGTTTGCCAAGAGCAACCCAAACCTGGAGATTAGAGGCGGGGTATTGCAGGGCAAATTCATCAGCGAGGATGATATCAAATCGTTAGCAACCCTGCCGGGCCGTGAGGTGCTCCTGGGCAAGTTGTTATCAGTATTGGTATCACCTTCTACTGGGTTGGTGCAGGTTTTCAGTGGTATTATCCGGAAGTTTTTATACACACTAAAGGCTATCCAGGATCAAAAAATGGCCTCATCTTCATAAGGATGGGCCGGGTATTTATTAAATATCTTATATATAATTGTTTAGGGAGGATGTAAGGGAAATGGCTAATATTAATAAAGAAGATGTTATTGCGTTCATATCGAACATGACGGTACTCGAGCTTTCCGAATTGGTTAAAGAGTTGGAAGATAAGTTCGGGGTTACCGCGGCCGCTCCTGTGGCTGTAGCCGCACCCACAGCCGCAGCGGCTGCGCCAGAGGAGGAAAAGACGGAGTTCGATGTTATCCTGACTAATGCTGGAGACAAGAAGATCCAGGTAATCAAGGAAGTACGTGCTATTACCGGCCTCGGGCTTAAAGAGGCAAAGGACTTGGTAGAAGGTGCGCCTAAGCCGGTTAAAGAGGGTGTATCTAAGGAAGAGGCTGAAAAGATTAAAAAACAGGTAGAAGAGGCCGGAGGTACTGTAGAGATCAAGTAAATGCAGTTTAATAGAAGAATTGCCGGATAAAGTCGTTTATTGGGAAGAGTAGGATGCCCCTTGAGCTCAAGGGGCATCCTTGCTTAATCTATTTGGTTAGCGGCTTGCTTTTATAAGGATCAATATACTAAAGCCTGTTTATTTGAGCCCTGCAAGGATGGTAAACCGCAGGGCCAATTTCGAATGAACCAGGAAGAGAGAGGGAAGATGGGACAATCTTTTTCAACCATGCAGAGAATAAGGAAGGATTTCGGTCGCATAGGCAGGGTTATTGATATACCTGATCTTATGGAGATGCAACGCAGGTCGTACGAGCGTTTTCTGCAAAAGGATGTGCCTCCCGAAAAAAGAGAAGACGTAGGGCTGCAGGGAGTTTTCAAGAGTGTATTTCCTATAAAGGATTTTAGCGGCACTTCTTCACTGGAATTTGTCCATTATGTATTTGGAGAACCCAAGTATAGTGTTGAAGAATGCCTGCAAAGGGATATGACCTATGAAGCGCCTTTAAAGATAACAGTAAGGCTTGTTTCTTATGATGTAGATAAGGATATCGGTACGCAGAGCATAAGGGATATAAAGGAGCAGGAGATTTATTTCGGCACTATTCCCCTTATGACCGCCCGCGGGACCTTCATAATCAATGGTACGGAAAGGGTTATTGTCAGTCAGTTACAACGTTCGCCGGGCATCTTTTTTGATCACGACCAGGGGAAGACACATTCGAGCGGGAAGGTCCTTTATTCGGCACGAATAATTCCGATTCGTGGTTCATGGGCCGATTTCGAATTCGATCACAAGGATATTCTCTATGTTCGTATCGATCGCCGAAGAAAGTTTCCGGTTACTACCTTGCTCAAAGCGCTTGGCTATTCAACAGAGCAATTACTGGAGTATTTTTACCAGACAGAGACCATTTTTATCGACGAAGGCGGTATTAGAAAAGGTTTTGTCCCGGAATTGTTTATTGGGAAAAAGGCGGCACGAGACATTGTTGATCCAAAGACCAAGGATGTAATCGTTAAGAAGAACCGTAAGATTACAAAGATGGTGGCCAAGAAGATAGCAGATGCCAAAATAGAGACCATCCCTCTTGATTTCGAAGATATCAAGGGGTCGATCATGGCCCGCGATCTAATTGACCCGGCCACCGGAGAGGTTCTGATCTCATGTAATGAAGAAATTACCGAGGATAAGTTCCAGTTAATCAAAGAGAGAAAGATCCCGGTAGTTGAAACTCTGTATATAGATGGAGTGAAGGTTGGCTCTTCCCTGCGCGATACCTTGCTCTTAGACAGGGTTAACACTCAGGAAGAAGCCATAATGGACATCTATCGCCGACTCCGGCCCAGCAGCATACCTACTCCAGGGATAGCCAATACGTTTTTTAATTCTCTCTTTTTCAGTCCGGAAACTTATGACCTTTCCGATGTAGGACGCTATAAACTGGACCTTCGGCTTAAGATGGACAGTTCTATTACAGACCGAACCCTGAGGAAGGAAGATATTCTGGAGGCCATGCGCTATCTTATTAAACTTAAGGATACCCAGGGCCCGGGGGATGATATCGACCATCTTGGGAATCGCCGTGTTCGAGCGGTGGGTGAGCTAATTGAAAATCAGTATCGTATCGGTTTAGTGCGTATGGAAAGGGCCATCAAGGAGCGCATGAGCCTTCAAGAGATTGAGGCCGCAATGCCGCATGATCTCATCAATCCCAAGCCGGTTTCTTCTGCAGTCAAAGAGTTTTTTGGCACCAGTCAGCTTTCACAGTTTATGGATCAAACTAATCCGCTTTCTGAGATAACTCATGAAAGAAGATTAAGCGCTCTTGGCCCGGGCGGTCTTTCTCGGGAGCGCGCCGGTTTTGAGGTAAGGGACGTGCACCCAACTCATTATGGTCGGATATGCCCGGTCGAGACCCCGGAAGGGCCGAATATTGGCCTTATCGTTTCTCTCAGTACCTATGCCAAGGTAAATCATTATGGGTTTATCGAGACCCCTTATCGTGAAGTAACGAATGGGATCGTTACTAAAAAAGTTCGTTATCTTTCCGCCTTGGATGAGCAGGATCATGCTATAGCTCAGGCTAATGCGCCTATAGATACAAAAGGTAGATTTTTGCGTGATATTGTCTCTGCCCGCCGCGATGGCGAGTTCGTTATGGTACGTCCGGAAGAAATAACCTTTATGGACGTTTCGCCTAATCAGTTAGTAAGTGTCGCTGCTGCTCTAATCCCTTTTTTGGAGAACGACGACGCCAACAGGGCATTGATGGGGTCAAACATGCAGAGGCAGGCGGTGCCTCTTTTGAAGGCAGGCGCTCCGGTGATTGGCACCGGTCTCGAAGGTGTTGTGGCCCGGGATTCCGGAGCTACGGTAGTGGCTAGGGGCCATGGGTACGTGGAAGAAGTGGATGCCAATCGTATTGTAGTACGTTATGAAGATGAAGAGAATCCAAGGCGGTCAGCGGGAGTGGAAATTTACAGACTTATCAAGTTCCAGAAGTCAAATCAAAGTACATGCATAAATCAAAAACCGATTGTGCACAAAGGAGATTCTGTACGCCCCGGTCAGATAATCGCGGATGGTCCGGCCACGGAAAAAGGCGAACTGGCATTGGGTAAAAACGTAATGGTGGCCTTTATGCCTTGGGGCGGATTTAACTTTGAAGATTCTATACTGGTCAGCGAACGATTGGTAACGGACGATGTTTTTACGTCTATTCATATCGAACAGTTTGAGGCGGTAGCCCGCGATACAAAATTGGGGAAAGAGGAGATTACCCGTGATATCCCCAACGTAGGCGAGGAGGCGCTTAAGGATTTAGATGAAAGCGGCATCGTTCGGATTGGGGCCGAGGTGAAGGCGGGCGATATTCTGGTTGGTAAGGTGACGCCTAAGGGTGAGACACAACTTTCACCGGAAGAGAAACTCTTGCGGGCTATTTTTGGTGAAAAAGCGGGAGATGTAAAGGATACATCACTCCGGATACCTCCAGGCATCGAGGGTATTGTTGTTGATGCCAAAGTCTTTTCGCGGCGTGGTGTAGATAAAGATGAACGGGCCATGTCTATCGAAGACGAAGAAATTACCCGTCTTCGAAGGGATGAAGCTGATGAACTGGCTATTGTGGAAAAGAACACCAGACGCCGGCTGGAGAGGCTTCTGGTGGGCAAAAAGGTCGCCGTTTCATTAAAAGATGCAAAAGGCAAGATTGCTGTTCGTAAGGGTGAAGAAGTTACTGCGGTTGCCTTGGTCAGGATACCCTTACACAAAATCCGTGACATAACTTTCCCTGAGAAGACCAAGATCGAGCCAGAAATAGAAAAGATTCTAGATAATCATGAGGAACAGGTAGCCCTTATCAAGATGGTTTTTGATGACAGGGTTAACCGCTTTAAAAAGGGTGATGAGTTGCCTCCTGGCGTGATAAAAATGGTCAAGGTCTATGTGGCCACCAAACGAAAACTTTCCGTCGGTGATAAGATGGCCGGCCGTCATGGCAATAAGGGCGTGGTTTCAAGAATAATGCCGCTAGAGAATATGCCCTATTTTGAAGATGGAACACCTATGGATATTGTTTTAAATCCGCTTGGCGTTCCATCACGTATGAACGTAGGTCAGGTCTTAGAAGCCCATCTCGGGTGGGCAGCAAAGGGGCTGGGAGAGCAGATAGGAAACTTGATTGATAATTGCCAGGTAGCAGCCCTGTGTAAAAAACTAAAGGCTATATTCTCTTCCGAACAATATAAAAAGCTTTTTGGGAACATGACCGATGAAGAATTATTAAAGTTTGCTGAGGATTATAGGAACGGTGTGCATATGGCTACGCCGGTTTTCGACGGAGCGGAAGAATCGGACATAAGGGGATTGTTGGCCGAGGCCGGTGTTTCGGAATCGGCCCAGACCGCCCTTTATGACGGTCGAACGGGAGAGACATTTGAGCAGAAGGTGACCGTTGGCATTATGTATATGATGAAATTACATCATCTGGTTGATGACAAGATACACGCCCGTTGTACAGGCCCATATTCCCTGGTTACTCAACAGCCTTTAGGCGGTAAGGCTCAATTCGGCGGCCAGCGGCTTGGTGAAATGGAAGTCTGGGCCATGGAGGCCTATGGCGCTGCTTATTCCTTGCAAGAGTTCCTTACGGTTAAGTCGGATGATGTATCCGGACGGACGAGAATGTATGAGAAGATAGTTAAGGGTAACAATACCTTGGAAGCAGGTCTGCCCGAGTCATTTAATGTCCTGGTAAAAGAACTCCAGGGTCTAAGTTTAGATGTAGAATTAATAGAAAAAGAATAACTGTTCAGATAACCACCAAGGCAGAAAGTCACAAAGGATAGCTATGTGTTTTACCTCTAGAATAATCTCCTAATCTTAGTGCCTTGGTGTCTTAGTGGCTGAATTGCCAAGAAAAAGATTAAACTAAGAAGGTAAGGAATAAGGAGTAGAGATGGACGATCTATATAGTTATTTTGCCAGATCAAAGGATCCTTCAAACATTGACCTCGTGCGAATTTCTTTAGCTTCGCCGGATAAGGTTCGAGAGTGGTCGCATGGTGAAATCAAAAAACCGGAGACGATAAATTATCGTACATTTAAACCGGAGCGCGACGGTCTATTTTGCGCCAAGATTTTCGGCCCGGCTAAAGATTATGAGTGTAACTGCGGCAAATATAAACGGATGAAGCATCGTGGAGTGGTCTGTGAGAAATGCGGCGTGGAAGTTATACAGTCAAAAGTACGACGGGAACGGATGGGTCACATTGAACTGGCTGCGCCGGTAGCGCATATATGGTTTTTAAAGAGTCTGCCCAGTAAGGTGGGCAACCTCCTCGATTTTACACTTAAAGAACTGGAGAAAGTCCTTTATTTTGAATCCTATGTGGTAACCGAGTCTTCCATAGATGCCTTGCCGGTAGGGACGTTGCTTTCAGAAGATCGGTACAGACAGGTTCAAGAAGAGTTTGGAACGCAAGTTAAAGCGGGTATCGGGGCGGAAGTCATTAAGTATATGCTTTCCAATCTGGATATAAACGCCCTGTCAGTGAGCTTGCGTGAGGAACTCCAGAAGACCAATTCAGAGGCCAAGCGGAAAAAGCTGAGCAAGCGGCTACGGGTTGTGGAGGCCTTCAAGGATTCAGGCAACCGTCCGGAGTGGATGATCTTGGATGTGGTGCCGGTTTTACCTCCAGACTTAAGACCGTTGGTGCCTTTAGACGGCGGTCGGTTTGCCACTTCGGATTTAAACGATCTTTACCGGCGGGTAATTAATCGCAATAATCGTTTGAAACGGTTAAAGGAACTGGATGCCCCCGATATCATAATCCGCAATGAGAAAAGAATGCTCCAGGAAGCAGTCGATGTCCTGTTTGATAACGGTCGGCGGGGCAAGGTGGTGACCGGCCCGAACAAGAGGCCCCTTAAATCGTTAAGTGACATGTTGAAAGGCAAACAGGGCCGATTTCGGCAAAATCTGCTGGGCAAACGAGTGGACTATTCCGGGCGTTCGGTTATCGTGGTCGGCCCTGATCTCCGGTTACATCAGTGTGGTCTGCCTAAAAAGATGGCTCTGGAACTTTTTAAACCTTTTATTTACAATCGATTGGAGCAGAAAGGTTATGTGACGACGATTAAAAGCGCCAAGAAAATGGTGGAGAAGGAGGTCCCGGAGGTATGGGACGCACTGGACGAAGTGGTGAGGGAATATCCGGTACTCCTGAACCGGGCGCCTACGCTTCATCGTCTGGGTATCCAGGCCTTTGAGCCGGTTCTGGTAGAAGGTAAGGCCATTCAACTTCATCCCTTGGTCTGTATGGCTTTTAACGCAGACTTCGACGGTGATCAGATGGCTGTTCATGTCCCCGTCTCTATTGAGGCTCAAATAGAGGCCCGGGTTCTGATGATGTCCACCAATAATATTCTTTCGCCGGCGCATGGTGAACCGATTATTATTCCTACGCAGGATGTGGTGTTGGGGATATATTACATGACGCGTAGCCGGGAGATGGCTAAGGGCGAGGGCAAGGTGTTTGCAGGGTCAGAAGAAGTTCAGATGGCCTATGATGCCGGTGCGGTCGATCTTCAAGCCCAGATTAAAGTGCGCTTAAATGGTAAGTTAGTAGATACGACGACGGGGCGGATATTACTTGGGGATATCTTGCCGGAAGAAATTCCGTTTGATATTATTAACCGTCCCATGAAGAAAAAGGAGCTCGCCCAATTGATTGATAAGTGCTACCGGGTGGCGGGCACTAAAAAGACGGTACTATTAGCTGACCGCTTAAAAGATATGGGGTACAAATATGCTACTAAAGCGGGTATTTCCATTTCTATCTCGGATATGGTTATCCCGGCCAAGAAAGAGGGAATTTTAAAGAAGGCCCAAGGTGAAGTGCATGCGGTAGAGAAACAATATACCGATGGTTTAATCACTGACGGAGAAAAATATAATAAGGTAATTGATATCTGGGCCAAGGCCACGGATGATGTAGCCGCGGAGATGATGCGGGGCATAGCCGTACAGCGCATAAAGGGCAAAGACGGGCGCGCCCTAGAGACGCCTAGTTTTAATCCCATATACATGATGGCTGATTCCGGCGCTCGAGGGAGTAAAGATCAGATCCGGCAGCTGGCGGGTATGAGGGGTCTTATGGCCAAGCCTTCCGGTGAAATTATTGAGACCCCGATTACGGCAAATTTCAGGGAAGGCCTCACTGTGCTACAATATTTTGTATCGACACACGGTGCGCGTAAGGGTCTGGCCGATACCGCCTTGAAGACGGCTAATTCCGGTTACTTGACCCGGCGGCTGGTCGATGTAGCCCAGGACTGTACGATTATGGAGGAGGATTGCGGCACTATTGATGGCATCACTATGGAGCCGTTAATCGAAGGAGGCGAGATTATTCAGCGCGTTGGCGATCGTATTCTCGGCCGTGTGGTTCTCGAGGATATTAACGACCCGTTGACCGGTGAAATTCTGGTAAATGCCAATGAGGAGATTACAGAGTCCCACGTTCAGAAGATAGAGGATGCCGGTATTGAACGGGTAAAAATCCGCTCCGTGCTCACCTGCCGTTCTAAGCACGGGGTTTGTATCAAGTGTTACGGCCGTGATCTGGCGCGTGGAAAGATGGTCAACATCGGGGAGTCCATCGGTATTATTGCGGCACAGTCTATTGGTGAACCAGGAACGCAGCTTACCATGCGTACCTTCCATATCGGCGGTACAGCCAGCAGGAGGGTGGAGCAAGCCGAGATCCGTGTCCGGAACGAGGGGCGGATAAAGTTTATTAATTTGCACACGGTTCGTAATGTAGCGGGTAGCTTGGTCGCTATGAATCGTAATGGTGAAATAGCTGTTGTGACTGATGATGGACGGGAACGTGAGCGTTATCCGGTGACCTACGGGGCGCAAATCTACGCCGAGGACGGACAACCGGTCAAAGCCAATGATCTCCTGGCGAATTGGGATCCTTATACCATCCCGATTTTGACCGATGTTTCCGGTCGGGTCAAATTTGGCGATATCGTAGAAGGCGTTACCATGCAGGAGAAGCTGGACCCCGTCACCGGTAAGTCCAGCAGAGTTGTTGTTGAGTGTAAGGATTCCAGTGTTCGGCCGCGCGTTTCCATAAAGGATGAGAGTGGCAAGACCCTCAAAATCCCCGGTGCTACGTCTGAGGCCCGCTATCTTATGCCTATCGGCGCCATCGTTATGGTGGCGGAAGGCGACATGGTCAATGCGGGAGAGGTCATTGCGCGTATTCCCCGGGAAACAACAAAAACTAAAGATATTACCGGCGGCTTGCCTCGGGTAGCGGAACTCTTTGAGGTACGAAAACCAAAAGAGTTTGCGGTGATCAGCGAGATCGACGGTGTGGTCAGCTTCGGCAAGGACGTAAAAGGTAAGCGAAGGGTTGTAGTAAAACCTGACGTTGGAGAGTCTAAGGAATATCTTGTTGCCAAAGGCAAGCACATCAGTGTTCATGAAGGGGATTTTATTCGGGCCGGGGAGGCTCTTATGGATGGTTCGGCTAATCCCCACGATATCCTTCGTGTCCTTGGGATTAAAGAGCTGGCGCGCTATCTGGTTAATGAGGTGCAGGAGGTTTACCGGTTACAGGGCGTTAAGATCAATGACAAGCATATTGAAGCCATCGTGCGACAGATGCTGCGTCGTGTAAAGATCAAAGAGGTAGGGGACAGCGGTTTTATGCTGGGTGAGCAGGTGGAGCGATACCTGTTTGAGGAAGAAAACGAGAAGATTTTGACCCGGGGTGGCCAGCCGGCAGTGGCGGAACCGTTACTCCTGGGTATTACAAAGGCTTCCTTGAGCACGGAAAGTTTTATATCTGCGGCCTCCTTCCAGGAGACTACCAAGGTTCTTA
Source organism: Thermodesulfobacteriota bacterium (assembly GCA_030017815.1). Lineage (GTDB taxonomy): Bacteria > Desulfobacterota > QYQD01 > QYQD01 > QYQD01 > QYQD01. Next base: position 9,326 of record JASEGX010000048.1, read on the forward strand.
CGGACGCAGCTATAGCGGGCAAGGTGGATTACCTCCGTGGGCTAAAAGAAAATGTCATCATGGGGCGCCTTATCCCGGCTGGAACAGGTATAGTTTACTATGCCGAGGCCCGGAAAGGGAATTAGAACTGGCGGGGAAAAACAGTAGTAAATAAGCCCGGTAGTTTTTATCTTTGGGCAAAAAAGTCTTGACAGAAGGCCGGTAAATGGGGTAAAAGAACGTTTTTTGGATTCGTAAGCGATACGAAAAAATCATGGGTTGGAGAAATTAATGCCTACAGTTAATCAACTGGTTCGCAGTGGCCGGAAAAAGGTTAAGAGGAAGAGTTCTGCCCCCGCTTTAAAAAAGTGTCCGCAGAAGAGGGGGGTATGTGTGCGTGTCTATACTACGACGCCTAAGAAACCGAATTCTGCCTTGCGCAAAGTAGCCAGGGTGCGTTTAACAAATGGAATAGAGGCAACTTCCTATATTCCCGGGGTAGGACATAATTTACAAGAACATTCTGTGGTGCTGATACGCGGAGGACGCGTTAAGGATCTGCCGGGCGTGCGTTATCATATCGTGCGGGGTGCGTTAGATACATTAGGTGTGCAGGATAGGAAAAAAGGGCGCTCCAAGTATGGCGCTAAGCGGCCTAAGTAATCTGAAATAACAGATAAGAGGTAGGTATGCCCAGAAGGAAGGTAGTTATAAAGCGGGAGATTAATCCGGATCCGAAATATAATAGTGGATTGGTGGCAAAATTTGTCAACCGGATTATGCTACGTGGTAAAAAGAACGTTGCCCAGCATATACTCTATCGGGCTATGGATATTATACGTGATCGGGTGGGCAAGAATCCGGAAGAGGTGTTTAACGCTGCCTTGGAGCATGTAAAACCGGTAATTGAGGTTAAGTCCCGCCGGGTGGGCGGCGCTACGTACCAGGTTCCTGTAGAGGTGCGGCCGAATAGAAGGGTGGCCCTGGCTATCCGCTGGATAATTGGCTATGCAAATTCACGGGCGGAGAAGTCCATGGAGGAAAAACTGGCGGCAGAATTAGTCGACGCCTATAATAATCGCGGGTCATCGATAAAGAAAAAAGAAGATACGCACAAGATGGCTGAAGCCAATAAGGCCTTTGCCCATTATCGTTGGTAATCAGAGTTAAGGCGGAATAATTTCCGGGTTCTTTGATAATAGATCAAAGAGAATAGATTTAGAAGAGGGAAAAAATTGCCACGTCTTGTTTCATTAGAAAAGACACGGAATATCGGCATCATGGCGCACATTGATGCCGGTAAGACTACTACGACAGAACGCATCCTTTATTATACAGGCGTGTCTTATAAGATCGGAGAGGTGCATGACGGCACCGCGGTTATGGACTGGATGGAACAGGAGCAGGAGCGTGGCATCACCATTACCTCGGCAGCAACAACCTGTTTGTGGGGGGGAAATCGCATAAACCTTATTGATACTCCCGGTCATGTTGACTTTACGGTAGAGGTGGAGCGATCGCTGCGGGTATTGGATGGGGCGGTAGCTGTTTTTTGTGCGGTGGGCGGCGTCGAGCCACAATCGGAGACGGTGTGGCGTCAGGCTGATCGCTATAAGGTGCCGCGCATTGCCTTTATCAATAAGATGGACCGGACGGGCGCGGATTTTAAGCACTGCCTGGGCATGATGAAAAATCGACTCGGCGCCAATCCTGTGGCTGTTCAGATCCCTCTTGGATCGGAGGAGGGCTTTAGGGGGGTCATTGACCTTCTGGGGATGAAGGCGGTAATATGGGATGACTCGGCGCTGGGGGCGAAATATCATGTAGAAGATATCCCGCCGGGGCTGGAAGAAGAGGCTTCGGCCTATAGGGAACAGTTGCTGGAGGGATTGGCGGATGTAGATGATGGGTTTATGGAGAAATATTTGGCCGGAGAGGATATCTCCCCGGAAGATATCCGCTCCGCCCTGCGTAAGGCAACCCTATCCTTGAGGGCTGTGCCGGTCCTATGCGGTTCTGCCTTCAAGAATAGGGGTGTCCAGCTGCTTTTGGATGCCGTTGTCGATTACCTGCCTGCCCCATCGGATATACTACCGGTCAAGGGCCTGAATGATAAAGGCGCCGAAGAGGAGCGGCCGGCAGCAGATGACGCGCCTTTTGCCGCACTGGCCTTCAAGATTATGACCGATCCCTTTATTGGCAACCTGATCTTCCTGCGCGTATATTCCGGTTCACTGACCTCTGGTAGTAGTGTGTACAATGCTACGAAGAGGAAGAAAGAAAGAGTCGGCCGGCTGGTCAAGATGCACGCCAATAAGAGGGAGGAAATTAAGGAAGTTTTTGCCGGAGATATAGCGGCTGTTGTCGGCTTGCGGGATGTTTCTACCGGAGATACCCTTTGTGACGAAGTGTCGCCAATACAGTTGGAGGCCATGGATATCCCTCTACCAGTCATATCGGTGGCCATTGAACCCAAATCTAAAGCGGATCAGGACAAGCTGGGCCTGTCACTAGCGAAGATTGCCTTGGAAGACCCTTCTTTTAAAGTTCGAACGGATGAGGAGACCGGACAGACTATCATCTCCGGGATGGGCGAGTTGCATCTGGAAATTATTGTTGATCGCTTAGTCAGAGAATTCAAGGTTGATGCCAAGGTGGGGCAGCCTCACGTAGCCTATAAAGAGACAATTAAAAGAAAGGCCCGGGCCGAAGGAAAATTTGTCAGACAGAGTGGCGGGCGTGGACAATATGGCCATGTCTGGTTGGATATAGAGCCGCTTGAGCCGGGTAAGGGCATTGAATTTGTAGATGCCATTAAAGGTGGCGTGGTGCCCAGGGAGTATATATCGGCCGTGGAAAAGGGAATAAGGGGGGCGTCAGAGGTCGGCGTATCGGCCGGTTACCCGATGACCGACATTAGAGTAACTCTGATAGATGGTTCGTATCATGAGGTTGATTCTTCAGAGATGGCTTTTACCATCGCTGCTTCCATGGGTTTCAAAGAGGGCGCCAGAAGGGCGGAGCCGGTACTGCTGGAACCTATTATGTCTTTGGATGTGGTCACCCCGGAGGAATTTATTGGTGAAGTAATCGGCGACATTAACGGAAGAAGGGGTAAATTAGTCGGTCTGGAGGCCAGGCCAAGCATCCAGATTGCCTCGGCGAGGGTTCCGCTGGAGCAAATGTTTGGTTATGCCACGGATCTGCGTTCAAAAACCCAGGGCCGGGCTACGTTTACCATGCAATTTTCACATTATGAGCCGGTCCCCGTTTCCGTGGGCGAAGAGATTATGCGAAAGGCATCTGCGATGTAAGGTTGATTACGGGGGATAATTTTTACCTGGCGTTAAATTTAAGGAGGATTTGGAGATGGGGAAGAAGAAGTTTGAGCGTAAGAAGCC